>NZ_JBHXMY010000335.1:0-6740 GCF_042720195.1 Nocardia sp. NPDC058497
GTTACCCATGTTCTCGCTAGATCAGGTGGCGACCTAGGCTCGACCTCGTCACCGCAATCGCTACCGACACTGCAGGAGGGCCCAGGATGACCCACGTTGGAACCAACGAAGGTGCGCTCTGGGGTGGGCGATTCGCGTCCGGCCCCGCCGAGGCGATGGCGGCGCTGAGCAAGTCGACCCATTTCGACTGGGCGCTGGCTCCCTATGACATTCGCGCCTCCAAGGCGCATGCTCGTGTGCTGCACAAGGCGGGGCTGCTCTCCGACGAGGACCTGACCGGCATGCTGGCCGGGCTGGACGCGCTCGCCGCCGATGTCGCCTCGGGTGCCTACGGTCCCGCTGACTCCGACGAGGACGTGCACGGTGCGCTCGAGCGCGGGCTGATCGAGCGGGTCGGTACCGAACTCGGTGGCCGGCTGCGGGCGGGCCGCTCGCGCAACGACCAGGTCGCCACCCTGTTCCGGATGTGGCTGCGTGACGGTGTGCGCCGGGTCGCCGCCGGTGTACTCGATGTGGTCGACGCGCTCGTCGCTCAGGCCGCCGCGCATCCGGATGCGGTGATGCCGGGCAAGACCCACCTGCAGGCCGCGCAGCCGGTGCTGCTCGCGCATCATCTGCTCGCGCACGCCCACCCGCTGCTGCGTGATCTGGAACGGTTGCGCGACTTCGACAAGCGCGCCGCCATCTCGCCGTACGGTTCGGGTGCACTGGCCGGTTCCTCGCTGGGCCTCGATCCCGAGCAGATCGCCACCGAGCTGAATTTCACTGCGTCGGCGGCTAATTCGATCGACGCCACCTCCTCGCGTGACTTCGCCGCCGAGGCCGCCTTCGTGCTGGCCATGATCGGCGTTGACCTGAGCCGGATGGCCGAAGAGGTCATCATCTGGAGCACATCGGAATTCGGCTACGTCACCCTGGCCGACGCGTGGTCGACCGGGTCGTCGATCATGCCGCAGAAGAAGAACCCGGACGTCTCCGAACTGACCCGCGGCAAGGCGGGCCGCCTGATCGGCAACCTGACCGGTCTGCTGGCGACCCTGAAGGCGCAGCCGCTGGCCTACAACCGCGACCTGCAGGAGGACAAGGAACCCCTGTTCGACTCGGTCGCCCAGCTCGAACTGCTGCTGCCCGCCATCGCGGGCCTGGTCGGCACCCTCACCTTCCACACCGACCGGATGGCCGAACTCGCACCCGCCGGCTTCACCCTCGCCACCGACATCGCGGAATGGATGGTGCGCCAAGGCGTTCCGTTCCGCGTCGCCCACGAATCGGCCGGTGCGTGTGTGCGGGCCGCCGAGGCGCGCGGCGTCGGCCTCGACGAACTCACCGACGAGGAGTTCGCCGCCGTCGACCGGTCACTGACCTCGGGCGTCCGCGACGTCCTCACCGTGCAGGGTTCGATCGCCTCCCGCAACGCCCGCGGCGGTACGGCAGGCGTCCGCGTCGCCGAGCAGCTCGATGAGGTCCGCAAGAACGCCGAAGACGCCCGTGCCTGGCTGCGCTGACCACTAGGCGGGCGTGACGGCGCCGATCCCGTCACGCCGCGCAGCAGGCAGGCGCCGGAAACCGCTTGCCTGCCCGCATCCGCCTGCCGGACCGAACGTGCCGTAGCCCTGGTGGGAAGGGGTCAGCGATCGGAATCACTTGTCGCCGCCGCGGGTTCTGGGCAGCTGTCCGGCTAGTCTGCGGCCATGACCCTGCTCTTCCTGGCACTGGCCATCGCCACCGAGGTGACGGCGACGGTGTCGCTGAAGCTGTCGGAAGGCTTCACGAAACTGGTGCCCTCGGTCGTCGTGGTGATCGGCTACGGTGCCGCGTTCTTCTTCCTGTCCCAGGCGTTGAAGCGGGGGATGTCGATCGGGGTCGCGTATGGCATCTGGTCGGCGGTGGGTGTGGCCGCGATCGCGGCGATCGGGGTGCTGTTCCTGGGGGAGCGGCTCACCCTGATCCAGGTCGGCGGAATCGGACTGGTGATCCTCGGGGTGCTGGCGCTGGAACTCGGTGGCGCGCACTGATTCTGGAGCCACACGCTCGCTCGGGAAGGCGGCGCTGAGGCGGTAGCGGCTAAAGCTCCGCGTGGACTCGGAATCCCGCGTCGCGGAGCGCCTCCAGTACGTCGTCACGGTGGGCTGGGCCGCGTGTTTCGACGGTGAGCGAGACCTCGACCTCGTCGACGGCCAGCCACATGCCGGTGCGGGAATGCACGATATCGACCACGCTCGCACCCGCGCGGCCGACGACGCCGAGCAGTGCCGACAGCGCGCCGGGGCGGTCGGCGATGGTGACGCGCATGGCCAGGTAGCGGCCTGCCGCGCTGAGACCGTGGCCGATCACCCGCGTGAGCAGCAGCGGGTCGATATTTCCGCCGGACAGGATGGTCACGACCGGACCGGGCAGGTCGTGCAGGTCGGTGGCCAGGAGTGCGGCGACACCCGCCGCACCTGCCGGTTCGACGATGAGTTTGGCCCGTTCCAGACACAGCAGCAGCGCCTTCGACAAGGAGTCCTCGTCCACGGTGACGATCTCGGACACCAGCTCGGCGACGTGGGCGAACGGCACCGCGCCCGGCTGCCCCACCGCGATACCGTCGGCCATCGTCGACATCCGCGGCACCCGAATCGGCTTACCCGCCGCGAGCGAATCCGGCCACGCCGCCGCCTCGGCCGCCTGCACCCCGATCACCCGAACCCGCGGCGCCACCGCGTGCAATGCCACCGCGACACCCGCGAGCAGTCCACCGCCACCGGTGGGCACGACGACCGTTCCCACCTCGGGCACCTGTTCGAGGATTTCCAGGGCGACCGTCGCCTGACCGGCGACGATATCGGGATGATCGAACGGGTGGATCAGCGTGGCCCCGGTCCGCTCGGCGAATTCCTGTGCGGCGAGCAGGGATTCGTCGATGGAGTCACCCGCCAGATGCACCTCGGCACCATACGCACGCGTCGCGACCAGCTTCGGCAGCGACGCCCCGACCGGCATGAACACCGTCGACGTGATCCCGAGCTCCGCCGCCGACCACGCCACGCCCTGCGCGTGATTGCCCGCGCTCGCCGCCACCACGCCGCGGGCCCGCTCGGCCGCGGGCAGGTTCGCGATCCGGTTGTAGGCGCCACGCGGCTTGAACGATCCCGTGCGCTGCAGGTTCTCGCATTTGAGCAGCACCTGCGCACCGACCCGCTCCGACAACACCCGCGATCCTACGGTCGGCGTCCGCCGAATCACCGGTGCCAGCAGCCGCGCGGCCGCCTCGATCCGCTCGAGCCCGACGATCTCCATGGGCCGAACGTACCGCCTCGAGCGTCGCTAACGAGGTCAGAAGGAGCGGATAGCTTCCTGCTCGATGTCGTAGGTGTCGAACACCGTGTTGAGTTGGGTGATCATGAGCAGATCCTGAACACGGTCGGGCAAGTTGACCAGTTTGAGTTTCCCACCGCTGTTGGTGAGGGTCGTGTAGCTCGATACCAATTCGCCGAGTCCAGAGGAATCGATGCGACTCACCGCTGCGAGGTTCAGCAGGATCTGCTTCTTCCCGGTGTCCATCAGATTCCGGATCTTCTCCCTGAGCTGAACGTCGCCCACACCGATGTCGAGTTTCCCGGTCAGATCCAGGATGGTGACGCCGTTGACGCTACGCTCTTTGATCTCCATGGAACCCTCCTCTTCGTGGTGGTACTCCCTCCGCAGTGGAGCGAGGGAGCTTGGTGCGCAGGGTGAGGGTGAACCGCCCCTGCGGACTGTGGGCGGCCTCGAGGGAATCGACAGCTGTGCGAATGAGGAGCACACCGCGCCCCGACGCGCGGAGCACACTGTCGGGGCGGCGCGGATCGGGCACGGTATCAGGGTCGAATCCCGGTCCTTGGTCGCTGATCTCGATCAGTAGTTCGTCGTCCTCGATAGAGAGAGTGAGCTCGACCGTGGCGTCCGGATTACCGACGCCACCGTGTTCGATCGCGTTGACCACCGCTTCGTGTACCGCCAGTTCGATCGGCCGGACCGCGGAATCGTCGCCCCACAGGCCGTGCAGGATCGGCGTGAGTCGGGCGTGCGCCCGCTCGATCTGCTCGAGTCGACTGCCGATCACGACACGTAACGGCAGTACATCGCGCACCCGACGAGTCATAGGGACGGTAGGACCGACCTGTCGAGCTTGTCACCGGAGATACCGAGTTGCGCTGTCGGTCG
This sequence comes from Nocardia sp. NPDC058497, assembly GCF_042720195.1. Lineage (NCBI taxonomy): Bacteria > Bacillati > Actinomycetota > Actinomycetes > Mycobacteriales > Nocardiaceae > Nocardia > Nocardia sp. NPDC058497. The sequence continues at coordinate 4,186 of NZ_JBHXMY010000335.1, forward strand.
CTGAGCCTGCTGGTCGTTCGCCATCTGTGCACTCCTCGAGTCGAAGGTGTCAGAGTCGAGAACAATCATCCAAAGGCACGCACAAGGCTACAGCGCAGAACCCGATCACAACAGCATGGTCAGACGGTCATGCGTCGTGTCGCGGAGTTGCGAGCGCGGTGGGCGCGGGCGAGTGGAGGTGTGGCGTTGCACCCGGTCTCAGCGGAGGCCGTCGGCTTTCGCGATGTTGTGGGCGGTGGTGCCGAGGCGGGTGAGGCGGGCGTCGCCGAGTGGGGTGAGTTTGCCGCCGAGGCGGTTGGTGACGAAGGCGAGGGACAGACCGGTCTCGGGGTCGGCGAAGGCGCCGGAACCGCCGAGGCCGAAGTGGCCGAAGGCCGAGATCGGGTCCGCCTTGGACGGTTTCATCGGGACGCCGTGAAAACCGAGGGCCCACGGGATGCGGAACGCCAGCACGTAGTCCGGGGTGAAGACCTGGCGGGTGGCGACGCGGCGGATCGAACCGGGGTCGAGGATGCGGGTGCCGTCGAGTTCGCCGCCGTTGGCGAGTGCGGCGTAGACGCGGGCCAGCGCGCGGGCCGAGAACACGCCGTTCACGCCCGGCATCACCGAATCGTGCACGCGCGGGTCGACGATGAGGTCGGCGAAACCGCGCGGCGTCGTTTCCGCGGCGGCCGCGTACCTGGTGCGGGTGAGCAGATCCGAACCGCGGTCCCACTCCATGCCCGCCGCCCGCAGGCGCGGGAAGGTGGTGGCGATGCGATGCCGTTCCTTCTTCGGCACCCGGAACCAGAGTTCTTCGGCGCCAAGGGGTTCGGCGAGTTCGGTCCGGACGACGTCGACGAACTCGCGCCCGGTCACCCGCCGCACCAGCTCGGCGGCCAGATGCCCGTAGCTGATGCCGTGATAGCCGCTGGTGATCCGGTGCCGAGGGTCGGGGGTGGCCGCGCCCAGCGCCGCGGTGACGGCCTCGTCGTCGAGGAAACGGTCGACGGGTCCGGGCAGCAGGCCGCGCAGCCGGTGCAGACCGGCCCGATGGGTGAGCACGTCGCGCACGGTGATGTGCGCCTTGCCCGCCGCGGCGAATTCGGGCCAGTATTCGGCCACCGCGGTGTCGTAGTCGAGCTGCCCGCGCTCGGCGAGCTGATGGATCACCGTGGAGGCCACACCTTTTCCGGTGGAGAAGGCCAGCGCCACCGTGTCCGATGCCCAGGGCACGCCGGGGCTCGCATAGCCTGCCCACACGTCGACCACCGGCTCACCGTGCAGGTACACGCACAGAGCGCCACCGCCGTGCGACGGCTTGCGGAAGAGGCGGTCGAACATCGCGACCAAGCTGACGAAACGGCGATCCACCGACTGCGTTGTCGAAACTCCCATCGGTCGAGCATGCCACCCCGCCCAGGGGGCCGGTCGGTCGGTGATCATTTCACCGGGGGAGGGGAGAGGACGCGACGCCGCCGTTCGTGAGCAGCGGGTAAGGTCGGTCAGGCGCGGACGGATTCGCCGGACAGGGCGCTCAGTACGCCGTCGAGGTCGTCGACATCGACGACCAGGCGGGTGAAATCAGGTCCGTCGAGGTCGATACGCACGGCGCTACCGCCGAAAGTGGTGTCCCAGAACTCTTTCCGGCCCTTGCCCCGGTAGACGCCGGCGGCGATCACGCCGGGGATGAAGGTGCCGGGCGCGCGCACCCACGGCGGGCGCAGATCCACCTCGGCGGGGGTGATGCCGGTGATGGCGGCGCGGTCGATCACGACCTGCTGGCGCAGCGCGAGCAGGCGATGACCACCGAGTACATGGACCGTCACGGTGTCGTCGTTGATCTCGACCTCGACCATCGCTACCTCACTCACCCTCTGCGGAATCGTTCCCTGTCCAGGGTGGGCGTTCGGCCTGGTCGGCGACTGTGGCGAGCCTGTGATTTCACCAAGAACGCTAAACATCGACAGATATAGATATGCGCATCAAACCTGTTTGCGCCTCCTGAGGTGGGTAGGAAACGTGCTGGTTGAAAAGCGACAACGAGGGAGGGACTACGTCCGGTGCGCGGTGTGCGCTCGGTCGGCGATCTCGAGGACCTCGGCCAGCCACGGCGTGTACCTGCCGGGATGGCCGGCCAGCTCGGCTCGCAGGGTCTGCGGGGTGATCCACGCCCACGCACCGACCTCGTCTGGATCGGGCCGCGGCGTCACATCGTCCACCACACCGATCAGGACGTGGTCGTATTCGTGCTCGACCCGGCCCGTCGTCTCGTCGCCTGCGCGGTAACGGAAGGTCCCGACCTCGGTCAGATCGGCCGCGAGACCGAACTCCTCGCCCAGCCGGATCGCCGCCGCCTCGATGACCGGCTGACCGGGCGCGGGATGCCCGCAGCAGGTGTTGGCCCACTGCAGCGGGAAGCGGGTCTTCACCGCGGCGCGCTGCTGGATCAGCACGTGTCCGTGCCGGTCGAACAGCAGCACCGAGAAGGCGCGGTGGAGCGTGCCCGGGGGGCGCTGGGGGTCGGGCCCCCCCGGTGGCTGTTTAACAAATACGAGCCCACGCGAACGGAATTA
>NZ_JBHXMY010000336.1:0-6698 GCF_042720195.1 Nocardia sp. NPDC058497
GCGGGGGCCCGGGGGGGGGGCCCGGGCCCCCACCACTCACCCCCACCCCCCCCGCTCCGGGGGGGGGCGCCCCCCCCCCCCCCCCCCCGCGCCGAGGCCAGACGGTGCGACGAGATATCGGCGTGCTCGAACGCACCCCGGTCGACTCTGTCGAAGTGTTCGAGCAGGTCGGCGACAGTGGCCGCCGCGTCGACGCGAGTGCGCAGCACGAGGATGTCCTCGGCCTCGGGCCCGGGCTGTTCGGTGCGAGCGACCGGAGTGCCGATCGCGACATCATCGACACGGCCGAGGCGCGCGACAAGCATCGACACCGCCGCGTGCAGGACGACGAACGAATCGACATCCTGTTCGGCGGCCAGCGTGACCACGGCCCGATGCAGCTCGGTGTCGACCGAGAACTCGACCGACGATCGCTCACCCGCCGTCGGAGTCGGGCGGGAACCGTCTGTGGGCAGGTCCGGTAGTGCCGACAGCCCGCCAAGAGCCGACTTCCAATAGTCCAATACCGCCGTGTCCCGGTATCGGCGTTCCGCCGCACGCGCGCTGGCGCGGTGAATGAGATTGAGCGGTGTGTCCGGATCCGCGGTGACGAACTCGTCGAGGAGTTCCACGATCTGTGTGCACTGCTCGCGCACTTCGTCCTCGCGATACCGATTCGGGTTGGCGCGAAATTCGATCGTGGTCCGTGTCGGGGTACCGCTGCGATACACACTGATCAGGCGGTCTCCGACCGGTCCGCGGGAGAGCGCATGCAGAGAACCGGTGGCCGTTTCCAGTCTCAGTTCCTGGTCGAAGAGCATCACATTGACCAGCGGCACGGAAAATCGTGACACGGTGTCACCCGTGGAGCGTCGGATGTCCTCGATCCCACAGCCCTGATGGCGTAGCGCACCGAGCAGCTCGAGCTGCATCCGGCCGATCACCTCGCCGAGGGGTTCGTCGGGATCAATCCGTATCCGCAGCGGCACGACATTGACCAGCATGCCGGCCGACCGCTTCAATTGTGCGGTTGTTCGAGCCGACACCGGAATGTTGACCAGCACTTCGTGGCTTCCCGATTGCCGGGAGAAGTAGCAGGCGAAGGCCGCGAGCACCACCACCGTCAGGTTCGCGCGCAGGGACTCGGATCCGTCCAGGTGTTCGTCGGCTGTCCGCGACAAGGCGGCAACCTCGGTGAGGCAACGAGCAGCCGGGGCAACGTCGGCGTTCAGGCTCGACGCCGGCATATCACGCATTCGCTGCGCCCAGTAGTCACGATCGACGGTGAAACGATGCGAGGCGCGGTACTGCTGATCCTTGTCGTAGAGGGTGCGCAGACCCGTGGACGGTCGGCCACCGGCCTCGCGGCCGGCGACCGCGGCCGAGTACAACTCGGCCCCCCGGTTCATCAAGATCATCGCGCCATAGCCGTCCAGCACAATGTGGTGGGCTTTGACATAAATCCGGAAGTCGGATTCGCTGACGTAGAGGATCGCGATCTTGCACAGGCGATCGACCACAGGATCCATCGGTAGTTCGACGTCCCGGTGAAGCCACTCGCCGACAGCGGACAGCGGGTCACCCTCGTCGCGAAAGTCCAGCACCTCCGTGTGAAACTCGAGCCCTCGATCGACGATCTGGAACGGCTGCCCATCGACCTCGATCAGACGCAGGTAGACGGTCTCGAACTCACGAGCCGCCGCGTCGATTGCGGCCCGCAACAGATCTAAATCCAATGCTCCGTGGAATTTCACGTATTGGGCAATGACGAAAGGGATTTCGGGTGTGAGTTGCTGCGCCATCCAGATCCCGTACTGCGCGGGCGACAGCGGAAACGCTTCAGGAGGAATCCTGTCGGAAACGTCCGGATTTGCAAGGCGGTGTCCGGTGGTGACGACCATATCGGCGTCTCGAGAATGCGTGCTCGGATTCGAATCAGGGATCTTCATGGGGAGCTTCCCGCAGTCGGTGCAGCCTCGCGGCCTACACGTCGGGATCCGTTCGTGGGCGCGGCGATCGCGCTTGCGGACCAGGTGGGGCGAAGACCGGGGATCCGGCACCCGGAATCTCGCGCGCCGTCGGTTCTATGCCGAGCGTGCCAGTGCAGACGGGGGACAGATCAGCCACGACGGGACAACACGTTTCAGACCTCGAGCATGCTGCCGGACGGCCCGCAGTGCAGAAGCGAAACCACCCCTGCTCTCCGCCGGGTTTTCGATCGGTGCGCGAGGGACGTCGTCGACGTGGCGGCCATGGCTATGCTCCCTTCCGCCAGCGCTCCCGTTGGGCCGCGGCGGCTGATGTACGGCACCAGTGGCGCTCGAGGGCGCTCAGGGCTCCGGATCAAGCATGTGCGGCGCCGGGTGCGACCTTCTTTCGTGTGACGCACGCCCGAATATGGTGCGCGCCGACACATTGCAAACCCGGCGCGGCGAGCTGATCAGCCTCTTCTCAGCATAGGCACCCGCTGCGCACGTGGCAATGCTCCAGATTCGTCCTGACCCGAAGTTTCACCGACCGAAGTCGCCCATATTGATCCGGCGTGACGCCAAGATTCGCCGATAAGCGGTGCCCGATTTCGCCCCTCCAGCCACCGGTATTCCGGCGGGTAGCGCAGACCCCGACGGTCCGAATCCCAGCCGGGATTCGGACCTTTGTCGGGATTTCTCTAGACCGTGAAGCCGAGGGCACGCAGCTGTTCGCGGCCATCCTCGGTGATCTTGTCCGGGCCCCACGGGGGCATCCAAACCCAGTTGATCTTCAGGTCCTCGACCAGTCCGCTGCGCACCAGGGCGTTGCGGGACTGGTCCTCGATGACATCGGTCAGCGGACAGGCCGCCGAGGTGAGCGTCATGTCGAGGGTGGCGATGTTCGCGTCGTCGACGGACATGCCGTAGACCAGACCGAGGTCGACGACATTGATACCGAGCTCGGGGTCGACCACGTCGCGCATGGCCTCTTCGAGATTCTCGAGGTGCTCGAGCTGCTCGGGTGTCAGCTCCACCTCGGGAGCCGCGGCTTCGGTGGCTTCGACGGCCGGTGTCTCACTCATCACGCTTCCCCATTTCCCATGGCAGGCTTGGCATCTTCGGCCGAGGCGATCTGCACGACGGCGTCCTTGAACGCCATCCACCCCAGCAGTGCGCACTTCACGCGCGCCGGGTACTTGGCGACGCCCGCGAGTGCGATGCCGTCGCCGATCATGTCCTCGTCGCCCTCGACGGTGCCGCGGCTCGAGATCATCTCGCTGTAGGAGTCGACCACCTTCAGCGCCTGCTGCACCGGCAGGCCGATCACCTGATCGGTGAGGATCGAGGTGGCGGCCTGGCTGATCGAGCAGCCCTGACCGTCGTAGGAGACATCGGCGATCTCGCCGGCGCCGTCGATGGTCACCCGCAGGGTCACCTCGTCACCACAGGTCGGGTTCACGTGGTGCACTTCGGCACCGAACGGCTCCCGCAGCCCGCGGTGATGCGGGTGTTTGTAATGGTCCAGGATCACTTCCTGGTACATCTGCTCCATGCGCATGGTTTATGCAACTCCGAAGAAGTTCTGAGCCTTCCGCACGGCCTGCACCAGCGCGTCGACCTCGTCGAGGGTGTTGTACACGGCGAACGACGCCCGCGCGGTGGCGGCGACACCGAACTTGCGGTGCAGCGGCCAGGCGCAGTGGTGCCCGACCCGGATGGCGACACCCTGGTCGTCGAGGATCTGGCCCACGTCGTGGGCGTGGATGCCGTCGACCACGAACGCCACCGCGCCACCGCGGTCCACGTTCTCGGTCGGCCCGACGATCCGCACGCCGTCGATCCCGCGCAGCCCGTCGAGCGCGGCGCCGGTGAGCGCGTGCTCATGGGCGGCGACCGCGTCCATGCCGAGGTCTTCGAGGTAGCGCACCGCGGCGGCCAGCCCGACGACCTGCGAGGTCATCGGTGTGCCCGCCTCGAAGCGCTGCGGCGGCGGCGCGTAGGTGGTCTTCTCCATGGTGACGGTCTCGATCATCGACCCACCGGTGATGAACGGCGGGGTCTCCTCGAGCAGAACCCGACGACCCCACAGTCCGCCCACACCCATCGGGCCGAGCATCTTGTGGCCCGAGAACGCGGCGAAGTCGACGCCGAGCTCACGGAAGTTCACCGCCATGTGCGGCACCGACTGGCAGGCGTCGAGCACGACGAGCGCGCCGACTTCCTTTGCCCGGCGCACCAATTCGGCCACCGGGGCCACCGCGCCGGTCACATTCGACTGGTGGGTGAACGCGAGAACCTTGGTCGCGGGCGACAGTTCGAGCGAATCCAGGTCGATGCGGCCGTCGTCGGTGATGCCGTACCACTTGAGCGTGGCGCCGGTGCGGCGCGCGAGTTCCTGCCACGGAACGAGATTCGCGTGGTGCTCGAGCTCGGTGATCACGATCTCGTCGCCCGGGCCCACCTTGTGGGGGAACCGGTCGTCGCCGAACGCGTTGGCCACCAGGTTCAGCGACTCGGTCGCGTTCTTGGTGAACACGATCTCCCCGGCCTCGGCGCCGACGAAGCGCGCGATGGCGACGCGCGCGTCCTCGTAGGAGTCGGTCGCCTCCTCCGCCAGCTGGTGCGCACCGCGGTGCACCGCCGAGTTGCGGGTGAGCAGGAAGTCGCGCTCGGCGTCCAGCACCTGCAGCGGACGCTGCGCGGTCGCACCGGAATCCAGGTACACCAACGGTTTCCCGTCCCGGACCGTGCGGTTCAGGATCGGGAAGTCGGCCCGGATCCGGGCGACGTCGAGGGCGGGCACCGTCGCGGTCATGTCAGGCTCCAGCGGTCGCGGACGTGAAGCGCACGTAGCCGTTCGCGTCGAGTTCCTCGGCCAGCTCGGAGCCGCCCTCGGCGACGATCTTGCCGTTGACGAACACGTGCACGAAGTCGGGCTGGATGTAGCGCAGGATGCGGGTGTAGTGCGTGATCAGCAGCACGCCGCCGTTCTCGCGCTCCTTGTAGCGGTTGACGCCCTCGGAGACGATGCGCAGCGCGTCGACGTCGAGGCCGGAGTCGGTCTCGTCGAGGATCGCGATCTTCGGCTTGAGCAGACCCAGCTGCAGGACCTCATGGCGCTTCTTCTCGCCACCGGAGAAGCCCTCGTTCACGCTGCGGTCGGCGAAGGCCGCGTCGATGTCGAGCTCCTTCATCGACTCCTTCACCTCCTTGACCCAGGTGCGCAGCTTGGGCGCCTCGCCGCGCACGGCGGTGGCGGCGGTCCGCAGGAAGTTCGACATCGAGACGCCGGGGACCTCGACCGGGTACTGCATGGCCAGGAACAGGCCGGCGCGAGCGCGCTCGTCGACCGACATCTCCAGCACGTCCTCACCGTCGAGGGTGATGGTGCCCTGGGTGACGGTGTACTTCGGGTGGCCCGCGATCACGTAGGACAGCGTCGACTTGCCCGAGCCGTTGGGGCCCATGATGGCGTGGGTCTCGCCGGAGCGCACGGTCAGGTTGACGCCGTTGAGGATCTTCTTGGACTCACCCTCGGGGGTGGTGATCTCGGCGTGCAGGTCCTTGATTTCCAAGGTGGTCATCGAATTCGAATTCCTTCGTGGGGAGTAAGTGTGGTGTCAGATACCGACAGTGGCGAGCTCGGCCTCGATGGCCGCCTCCAGCCGCTCCCGGACCTCGGGGACCGCGATCTTCTGGATGATCTCGTGGAAGAAGCCACGCACCACCAGGCGGCGGGCAACCTCTTCCGGAATGCCGCGAGCACGCAGGTAGAACAGCTGCTCGTCGTCGAAACGGCCGGTGGCGCTGGCGTGTCCGGCGCCGGCGATCTCGCCGGTCTCGATCTCCAGGTTCGGCACCGAGTCGGCGCGCGCGCCGTCGGTGAGCACCAGGTTGCGGTTGGCCTCGTAGGTGTCGGTGCCCTCGGCGGCCGCGCGAATCAGCACGTCGCCGACCCACACGGTGCGGGCATCGCCCTTGGGCGAGGCCGGATCACCCTGCAGCGCACCCTTGTACAGCACGTTGGACTTGCAGTTGGGCTCCGAGTGGTCGACCAGCAGGCGCTGCTCGAAGTGCTGGCCCGCGTCGGCGAAGTACAGGCCGAACAGCTCGGCCTCGCCGCCGGGACCGGCGTAGCGCACGGTGCCGGTGAGGCGAACCAGGTCGCCGCCGAGGGTGGCGGCGAAGTGCCGCACGGTGGCGTCGCGACCCAGCATCACGTGATGCGCGGTGGCGTGCACGGCGTCGGAGGCCCATTCCTGGACGGCGACGACGGTCAGCTTGGCGCTGTCACCCAGCACGAATTCGACGTTCTCGGCGTAGGTTCCGCTGCCGCGCTGGTCGAGGACCACGGTGGCGACGGCGAAGTTGTCCAGGCGCACCTGCAGGTGACCGTAGGCGGTCTTGCCCTCGCCCGGACCGGTGATGGTCACGGTGATCGGGTCGGAGACCTCGGTCTCCTTGCCGACGGTGATCACGGTCGCCGACTCGAAGCCCGAATATGCCTGGGCGGCAACACGATCCGCGGGGGTACCGGCCTGGCCGAGGCGGGCGTCGGTGCGGTCCACCGTTTCCACGGTGACACCGGCGACCTCGCTCACCTCGACGGTCGCCTGACCGTCACGCACGGCGGAGCCGTCGTGCAGGCCGCGCAGGCGGCGCAGCGGGGTGAAGCTCCAGGCCTCGTAACGTCCCTACTTGAACTCTAAATTGTCGACAAATAACGAATTGAAGACATCTCCCTTGTTG
>NZ_JBHXMY010000337.1:0-6657 GCF_042720195.1 Nocardia sp. NPDC058497
GCCGTACGTTTGACGAGCCTGCCGTGGGCATGGACCTCCCGTGTCTCCTCGCCGGAGACGATGCGGCGGGCATGCTGGATGAGTTTGTCGTCGGTCAGTTGGATGACGAATTCGGAGCCCGGGCTGCTGGGCTGGATGAACGTGAAGTACGCGGGTTGTGCCATGACGCCCTCCTCGATGCAATCGGGTTGGAAGAAATGGGACCTGCTGGTCGATCCTAACCGCCTCGGGGTTCAGTTGGCTGTTTCTCGTTTCGGCGGGGCTTACAAGACGCGGATTCGGCGACCCCAAATACTCGGCGGCGATCAGCCCGATGAGCATTCCTGATTCGGGGATGTCCGAAGAATCCAGGCGGACCCCCGGCTCACCCACCACGAGGTGGGCTAGCTCGGCGAGATCGCCCTCACCAGCGACCGCGTGCGCTGAGCTCGGACCTTACGGCGCCACCCGGACTCCTACCCCGAGGTTGCGCAGCGCGGTGGTCAGGAACTCGTCGACAGCATCGGTCCGCTCCAGTTGCACGAGGTGGCCAGCGTCCGGAACCTTCACCACCGCACACAGGTCCGGGACGTTCGCGCGCAGCACGGCAAGCGGGTCGCGGCCGCTGAAACCCTCCATGTAGGGGTCGTTCTCGCCGTAATCGTCGAGCACACCAGCGCGATTGCGGCCCAGCTGGGAACGATGTTCCTACCTGCGGAGATCATCGGCGACCGATAGGCACTTCGAAGTATTCCTTGACAAGAATATTCCTATCAGAGAATATTTCTACACATGGACGAGACAGCCGCAGCACTCGGAGACGCCGCACGGTGGCGCATCGTCGAACTCCTCGCCGAACGCCCTCGCTCCGTGGGAGAACTTGCCGAGCTGACAGGCCTGCGCCAGCCACAGACCACCAAGCACCTCCAGACCCTGGCCCGCGCCGGTCTCGTCACCGTGTTCCCACTGGGACAGCGGCGCGTCTACGCCATCGAGTCCGGGCCACTCACCGGGCTCGAGCGTCGCCTGCGCCAGCTCGTCCAGACCATCGAAGCGAACGCGGACGAACGCGACGTGGTCGAACGCTATCGCGCCGCCATCGAGGCGGAATCGGCTGTCGCCGACCATGATCGGTGGGCCGACGGCCGCACCTTCACCTTCGATCGCGTGCTGGACGCGCCCCGCGAAGTCGTCTGGCGACACTGGGTCGACGCCGATCTGCTCGGATCATGGCTGGCCCCGCCGTCGATGACGATCACCGAATGCGCTCTCGAACCGACCCCCGGCGGACGCGCCATCCTTGATTACCGCGATCCCGAAGGCCGCCGGTACCGCTCCGCCGGAAAGGTCAGCGCCGCAACAGAAGCCGAACACCTCGTCTTTGACCTCTCGGTGCTCGACGCCACCGGGGCGGTGTCCTTCACCGGCCACTACGACTTGACCCTGGACTCGGTTCAGGGTGGCACCCGTCTTCGGCTCGGGCTCACCATCACCGAAACCTCCGTCGAGGCCGTCCCGCATATCGCCGGGATCGGCACGGGATGGGGACAGGTGCTCGACAACCTCGCCGACACGCTCGGCACCACCAGAAAGTAAGGAAGCACAGCCATGACCGAACGCATCGTGACCGCCAATATCGGCCTCACCCTCGACGGACGCTACAACGGACCCGGCGGCCCTACCGACGCCGCCGCGATCGTGCGCTACGCGACCACCGAGGTCGCCCGCGACCACCTCACCCGGCTCTGGGAGAACGCGACAACGGCAGTCCTCGGCCGCCGCAACGCCGAGGGATTCCTCGCCTACTGGCCGACGGTGGCCGCGGACGACACCGCCGATCCGCGCGACCGCGCCTACGCGAAGTGGTTGGTGGACACCGACAAAGTCGTCCTGTCGACCACCGTCACCGACGCGCCGTGGGAACACACTCGCATGGTGAACGCGCCCGCCGCCGACGTCGTCACGGAACTGAAGGCGACCGGAACCGGCGAGATCCTCGCCAACAGCAGCCCGACCGTCATCAAGGACCTGCTCGCGGCGGACCTGATCGACCGGCTGTATCTGCTGATCTGCCCCGAGATCGCCGGCGACGGGCAGCGCCTGTTCGACGACGGCCTGCCGGATTCCCGGTGGACGATCACCCACCACGAGGTGGGCGAGCTCGGCGAGATCGCCCTCACCTACGACCGCGTGCGCTGAAACCTACGGCGCGACCCGGGCTCCCACTCCGAGGTCGCGCAGTGAGGCGGTCAGGAACTCGTCGACGGCATCGGTCCGTTCCAGTTGCACGAGGTGGCCCGCGTCCGGAACCTTCACCACCGCACGCAGATCCGGGACGTTGGCGCGCAGCACGGCGAGCGGGTCGCGGCCGCTGAAACCCTCCATGTCGGGGTCGTTCTCGCCGTAGAGGAAGTAGGTGGGCACCGGGACCTGCGCGCCGGCGAAGGCCTCGGTGAGTGCCCAGTTGCGATCGAGGTTGCGGTACCAGTTCAGGCCGCCGGTGAAGCCGGTGCGTTCGAACTCCGTTGCCAGTGTGTCGAATTCGGATTCGGAGAGCCACGACCATGGCAGGGCGGGCGCCTGCGGCAGGACATCGAGGTAGCCGAGTCCCGGCGGGTTCTTCCAGGTGTCGAGGTAGTGGTAGTCGCCGGAGAGCGAGTAGTACACGCGGGCAAGGAATTCGCGGGGACGGGCCGCCAGTTCGGCATCGGCCACACCCGGTTCCTGGAAGTAGGCCAGGTGCAGGAAGTGCCGCTGCGCGGCCTTGGTCCAGAACTCGGACGGGGCACGCGGCGGTCGGGGGGAGAACGGATTGTTGAGCACCGCAACGGCATCCACGCGTTCTGGCGCACGCAGCGACAGCTCCCACACGAGCTGGGCGCCGAAATCGAGACCGACGAACACGGCTTTCTCGGCGCCGAGGTCGTCGAGCAGCGCCAGCAGGTCACCGATCACGGCCTCGTTCGTGTAAGCGGCGACATCGGTGGGGGCATCGGTGCGGCCGTACCCGCGCAGGTCGGGGGCGATGCCGCGGAAGCCGGCGGCGGCGACGGCCGCGAGCTGGCGGTGCCACACGAACGAAGTGTGCGGGAATCCGTGACAGAAGACGACCGGATACCCCTGCCCCTGCTCGGTGACGTGCATCCGGATACCGCCGGTGTCCAGGAATCGATGGGTCAGCTCCACTACCGTCTCCATTTCTAGAACGTGTTCTTATTTTGACGGTAGTGTCTGGAGGTCATGAGCGGAACACCCAAGATTCTCGCAGGCAAGGTCGCGGTGGTGACCGGGGCCAGCCGCGCTATCGGCAAAGGCATCGCCCAGGAATTGGGCGCGGCCGGGGCCACCGTGTACGTGACCGGCCGCACCACCACGCCGGGCAGGCTGCCCGGCACCGTGCACGCCACGGCCGAGGAGATCACCGCGCTGGGCGGACACGGGGTCGCCGTCGCCTGCGATCACGCCGACGACGCCGCGGTCGAGAAACTCTTCGCCCAGGTCCGCGACGAGCAGGGGCGGCTCGACGTGCTGGTGAACAACGTCTACAACTCCCCCGCCGCCGCCCGCTGGCTCGGGCGCAAGTTCTGGGATGTGCCGCCGAAGGCGTGGGACGAGACCTTCGACATCGGTGTCCGATCGCACTATGTGGCCAGTGTTTTCGCCGCGCCGCTGCTGATCGAGTCGGCCGGCCTGATCGTCAACGTGTCGTCTCCCGGCGCCCGGCGGTACATGCACAACGCCGTCTACGGCGTCGGCAAGACCGCCCTGGACCGGCTCACCGCCGATCTCGCCCACGACCTCGACGGCACCGGCGCGACGGCGATCTCGATCTGGCCCGGCATCGTGGATACCGAACTGCTGCAACTGGTTCCGGCCGACGAACAGGGCCGTCGCCAGGTCACCCTGCCGGGCGAGGGCACCTTCGACCTGAACGCCGCCGAGACGCCCCGCTTCCCCGGCCGCGCCGTGGTCGCCCTGGCCGCCGATCCGGACCGCATGGCGCGCGCGGGCACCGCGTGCAAGGTCGCCGACCTGGCCGAGGCCTACGGATTCACCGACGTCGACGGCCGGATTCCCCGCGCCGACTGACCCGGGCCCGATCGGTCTGCGCACACCCATCGAACTACCAGAAGGCCCTGATCAGGTCGGGGCACGCGACCCAGCCGACGCTGCTGCGGATCATGGAGATCCACATCGCCGAGGAGGCGCGCCACACCTCCTTCGCCAACGAGTTCCTGCGCGCCCACCTCGCGCGGATGAACCCGGTGACCAAGCAGCTGTGGAAGCTGCTGAAGATCGACGGCGGGCACGCCCGCTACCGCAGCGAGCCGCATCGCCTGATCCCGCTATGCCCGGTAGCCGTCGGTTCCCGCGCGCGACATGACGATCGTGGGGACCACGGCCTGGGCGGACAGGCGTAGCAGGGCGTCGACCATCTCGACGATGTCGTTGACCGCGAGCATCCGCTCGGGGGGAATCCGGTCGTGGATCCAGGCGCTCATGTCGGTGTCGACGTAGGCGGGTGCGATCGAGGTGGCGGTGACCCCGTTGCCGGATTCTTCGGCGTTGAGGGTGGTGAGCAGGGAGATGAGCGCGGCTTTGGCGGCGCCGTAGATGGCCAGTCCGGCCTCGGCGTAGACGCCGGTGATCGAGGACAGCGCAATGACTTTCGCACCGTGGGCGGGATCGGCGGCTGCTCCGGCGCGCAGCATCGGCAGGGCGCCCTGGATGAGTTGGATGGGTGCGCGCACGTTGACCGCGATGGTCTTGTCGAAGCGCCGCATCGACGACTCGGCCAGTGGGCCCGCGGTGCCGACGCCCGCGTTCAGGATCAAGGCCGACATCGTCGCGAATCGGTCGGTGTGCGCGGTGAGTACCCGCGCGACGCCCTCCTCGTCGGACATGTCGGCGGCGACGGGGACCACCTCGGCGGCGCCGTGCGCACGCAGCTCGGCGGCGACCACGTCGAGCCGGTCGGGATCGCGCGCGGTGATGGTCAGCGAATAGCCCTGCCGGGCAAGCCGATTCGCGATGCCCAGGCCGATACCCCTGGACGCGCCGCTGATCAGGGCGGATTTGGTCATTTCCGGTGTCCTTTCAGTGCGCGCAGGCCGGCGGCCATGAATTCCGGGGTGGCCTCGGCGGCGCGTTCGGCCGCGGCTCCGGAGTCGGAGCCCCGCAGCGCCCGGTGGGTGATGCCCTCGCCGATCACGCCGAGTTTGAAGTTGGCGAGCGCGAGGTAGAAGCCCCAGTCGCCGAGGTCGCGGCCCGACGCCGTCGCGTAGGACTGGGCGAGGGTGTCGGCGGTGGGCATCCGGTCGCTGGTCCACGCGGCCGACGAGCCGAGGACCAGGTCGAACACGGGTGAGCGGTACACGCACATCAGGGCGACATCGGTGAGCGGGTCGCCGAGGGTCGACATCTCCCAGTCGACGACGGCGCGCACCCGGCCGGGATCGGCCGCGTCCAGAATCGTGTTGTCGATGCGGAAGTCGCCGTGCACGATCGAGGCCGCCGATCGGGTCGGCAGCGCCTCAGTCAGCGCGGCGTGCAGCGCGGTGACGTCGGCGAGTTCGCGGGTCTTCACCCGATCCCATTGGGACGCCCACAGATTCACCTGGCGCTCGACGAAACCGGTGGGTCGCCCGAATTTCTCGAGCCCCACCGCCTGCGGATCGACCTCGTGCAGGCGGGCCAGCACCCGCACCAGCTCGGCCGCGCTCGCCTCGACCTGGTCGTCGGTCAGGGTGGCGAGGTCGTCCTGATCGCGGATCACCAGGCCGTCGACGTAGTCGACGACGGTCATCGGGGCACCGAGCGCGGTGCCCTGCGCATCGAAAGCGATGGTCCTCGCGACCGGGACCGCCGAGCCCTGGAGTGCTTCGGTGACGGTGAATTCGCGGGCCATGTCGTGCGCGGACGGCGTGAGTCCGGCGACGGGCGGACGCCGCACCACCCAGGTCGAGTCATCGTCGGCCGCCGTGAAGGTCAGATTCGAGCGGCCGCCGCTGATCAGTTCCACCCGCAGCGCACCGCGCACCGGTACGCCTCTGTCGCGCAGGAACTGTTCCAGGGCAGCGACATCCATGCCAGGCAGACTCATTCGGAGTCCTTGTGCGCGCGCTTGGCCGCGCTCACCGCACGCTTGGCGATGGCCCAGCGGTGCACCTCGGACGGACCGTCGTAGATCCGGAACGGACGGACCTCGCGCGACAGCCGGGCCAGCGGCAGGTCGGCGGAGACACCCAGGCCGCCACACATCTGCATGCTGCGATCGATGATCCGGAAGATCGCCTCGGCGGCATAGGTTTTCGCGATCGAGGTGGCGTTCGCCGCCTGCTCGCCGCGATCGAGTTCCCAGCAGGCGCGAGCCAGCAGCGCGCGGGTGGCGGCGATGTCGATCTCGTTGTCGGCGATCATCTGCTGGATCATGCCGAGATCGCCGAGCCGCGAACCGAATCCGCGCCGCTCGGCCACCCGCGACACCGCCACATCGTGGCCGCGGCGGGCCGCGCCGAGCCAGCGCATCACATGCGTCATGCGGGCGGGGCCCAGTCGCACCTGGGCGTATTCGAAGCCGCGGTCGTCCGCGCCCTGCTCCGCACATACCCGGACCAGCAGGTCCTCGAAGATCACCTCGCACTGGCCGCCGAGCAACGACCGATGGAGGGTGTCGAT
>NZ_JBHXMY010000338.1:0-6632 GCF_042720195.1 Nocardia sp. NPDC058497
ACAAATAAAGACACTCCGCCCGGAACAAGTCGCCGCTTAATACACCCCACCGGGCGCCACCCCACCACCACCAGGCGCCCGCCTGCTGCTGGTCCGAGAGAACCTGCCGGACAGCCAGGCTGGTTCAGCGTTGATGGATGGGGCCGTGGGTGGTGTGCAGGGGGCGGGCGGTGGCGCCGGCTCGGTCGGCGAGGATTTGGGCGAGGATGGAGATCGCGGTTTCTTCGGGGGTGTGAGCGGCGATGTCTAGGCCGAGTGGGCTTCGGATGCGGGAGATCTCGGTGGCGGTCAGGCCCGCTTCGTGCAGGCGTCGGGTGCGGTTGGTGTGGGCTTGGCGGGAGCCAAGGGCGCCGAGGAAGGCTATGGCGGGGAGGTGGAGGGCCGTTGTCAGCGTTGGGATGTCGAATTTGGGGTCGTGGGTGAGGACGCAGATGACGGTGCGATTGTCGATGCGGCCTGCTCGGTGCTCCGCGGCGAGGTAGCGGTGGGGCCAGTCGACGATCACCTCGTCGGCGGCGGGGAAACGGGCCGGGGTGGTGAAGGTTTCGCGGGCGTCGACGACGGTGACGTGGTAGCCGAGCTGGGCTGCGGTCACGGTGAGGGCCCGGGTGTAGTCGTTGGCGCCCGCCAGGATCATGCGGGCGGGGGAGCGGAAGACCTGGACGAAGGTGCGAGGGCGGGTCGCGGCGGCGGGAGTGCAGTCCTGGGCGCCGATCAGGCCGTTGTGGCCTGCGGTGAGGAGTGCGGTGGCATCCTGGTCGAGGCCGCGCCACGGGTCGATCCGGCCGGGGCGCAGGAGTTTTCGATCCGGGGTGGCTTCGAGCGTGGTGGCGTAGGCGACGGGCTGGTGCGCGGTGAGGGCGGAATACAAGTCGCCGAGAAGGGGCAGGTCGGTGTGGTCGAGGCGTTCGACGAAGACTTCGATTTCGCCGCCGCAGGGGAGACCAACGGTGAATTCGTCGTCGGCGGCGAAGCGTTCGGTGCTCGCGTGACCGTCGTGCAGGACCTGGCCCGCGGTGGTGACGATCGCCGATTCGACGCAGCCGCCGGAGAGCGAACCGATGACCCGCCCGTCCGCGGTGATCGCCATCGCCGCGCCGGTGTCCCGGGGGCCGGCGCCGGTCCGGTCGACGATTCTGGCCAGCGCCACCGGCCGGCCGGGAAGCAGATCGAGTACCTGCCCGAGCAGATCACGCATCGCGCACCGGCCTTCCCGCGGCCACGTGGTGACCGTCGTGACCAGCCTAGCTACGGCACAGCATCCGCGCGCGGGTCAGTCGAGGATCTCGCGGTGCTGGAGTCCGCCCGGCACGATCCCGTCGCGGAAGAAGTCGCGGAAGATCTCGGCGGCGTGCTCGGCGGTGAACACCTCTTCGGGATAGACGTAGGTGTCGTCGTCACCGTGCGGCACGTACACCGTGGGCAGGCCGAGCCTGCTGCCGGGGAAGCCGAGGGTGTAGCGGCGGGTGACGTGGTCGACCGTCATGCGTAGCTGCAGGGTCATCGCGTCGGCCGAGCCGGCGCACCGCAGGGCGAGAGCGCCGCGCGCCGCGCTCACAGTCGCGGTCACCTCGGTGGCGGGCATCGGCTCGGGGAGCACGGTCAGATCGAGCGCGTAGCGCTGATGACCGTCCATCCGCCGCAACGGGCGCAGAAAGCTCTCCACGTCCTCGTTCGGGCCGATGAAGACCTTCAACCGGTCGCTGTAGGTGACGCGGTGGGTAGCGACGATGACTTCGGCAGCGGCCGGCTCGGCATCGAACGGTGGGACGGGCACTGGATCCGGCGTGCCTGCCGCGTGGACGGGCAGAAGCCTGCATGCGCTGGCCTCGGGAGACGAGAACATGTGACGCTCACCTACTCACACTCGGTTACTCGCTAGCAATCTAACCATCGCGGACGGTTTGTGAACCATAACACTAGCGTGACGGAGATCACTAAGTGTGGCTAGTTTAGATTCGACTATGGGCGAACCCGGGTCGTTGCCAACCTTGGGTCGGTTTCGTGGCGATAGACGGGGGTGAGTAGGTCGGCGTCGACAGGTTCGCCGGTGGTGCGGTCGTACCGGACCGCGATGAGAACCGAGAACAAATGCGTGCTCGCACGCTCGTGCAGGGTGGCGAGCCGGGTCGCCAGCAATCGGATCGCACCCAGTGAGCCAGGCGGATGCAGGCCGTCGATGAGCATGATGCTGCCGCGCCGGTCGGGGCGGGGCAGCCGGGCCAGGTAGGCGATGTCGTGCGGTTCGGTGCCGCCGGGGCGGTACACGCGGCGCGCCGCCCTGTCCTCGATGCCGCGCCGGGTGTCACCTGCCCGGGTGACCGTCCGGCGCAGCCGGGGATCGGCGACGACCAGCTGACGCAGGCTGGGGGACAGCTCGGGGCCACCGAGGATCACCAGGCCGTCGCGATTGAGGTCGATCGGCCTGCCGGGCAGGAAGGTCTCCACGTTCGCCACGAAGCCGAGCTGACGCAGCAGCTCGGCCAGGCGCTGCGCGGCCGCGGGGTCGGGTGCGCCGAGCAGCCTGCCCGCGCGGACCTCGGGAGCGAGCACGGTCAGCGAGCCGTGCCCGAAGAACAGGCCCTCGGGGACCGGTCCCTGCGTGCTCACCTGGTGGATGCGCGCCCGGGATAGTCCAGCCGCGGCGCCGATCCGGGCGAACGTCCAGCCCTCGGCGTGGAGTTCGCGGATCACGGCGCGCCTGATCCTGGTGAGTTCGTTGATGGTCTGCTGGGCAGCCGCCACCCCGTCGGTGGCTGCTTTGAGTCTCTCGACCTTGTCCTCGATCGCGAAGACTCGTGCCACGTCATCGGCCGACATGTGCGAAGTCTAGACAGCTCGACAGCATTCCGTGTCTCTATCGGTTGACATCGAACTGTCTTGCAGCACAACGGTAATCATGTTCGTCTCGGCGGCAATCACAATATTTCGAGGTAGCCGAGGGTGTGTGCCAGCTCTGCGACCCTGTGGCAAATGCCGACCGTGCGGTGTGTTCCGCCCGTTTTACGTGGCGTCGAGGTCGATCGGGGGACGCTCGTTGCGGTCCAGCGGCTTCGACAGCGAGGGCGGCGCGGAGGCGCCGGGCATCCCGCTGCTCTGGCCGAACAGTGACTGCTTGTCGGGCACCGCGCTCTCCAGATCACGCAGCATCGAATCGTCACCGCCCAGCAGATGCTTGGTGACCGCGGCCCGCGGGCTCATCCCGCGCAGTTCGTTCAGCTCGGCCAGCGGCTTGCGCAACTCGTCGAACTCCGGCCCCAGTTCCTGCTTCAGCTGGGTGGTGGCGCCACTGGCGTAGTCGCGCACCTGGCGCAGGGAACGTGTGGTCCAGCGGACCGCGCCGGGCAGGCGCTCCGGGCCGAGGATCACGAGGGCGGCGACGAGCAGGATCATCATCTCGCTCCACCCGATGTTGCTGAACACGATCCCAGGTTACCCGGCGCGCGTCGGCCCAGCTCAGTCGGATTCGAGGGTCACGGGCACGTCCACCTGCCTGCCATCGCGGATCAACTGCACGTTCACCGTCTCGCCGATCTTGTGCGACTGCACGGCGACGACCAGCTCGTCCGGACCGGTGACCTCACGGTCGCCGATCCTGACGATCACGTCGCCCTCGACGATGCCCGCCTTCGCGGCCGGGCTGCCCGGCGCCACGTCGGCGACGGCGGCGCCGCTCATCACCTCGTTGGCGACGGTCTTGGTGCGCGCGCTCAGGCCGATCACCGGGTGGTGCATCTGCCCGTCGCGGATCAGGGCCTGGGTGACGGTGGTCATCACGTCGACCGGGATGGCGAAGCCGAGACCGACCGAACCGCCGGTCTCGCTGCGGATCGCGGTGTTGATGCCGATCACCCGGCCCTCCATGTCGACCAGCGCGCCACCGGAGTTACCCGGGTTGATCGCGGCGTCGGTCTGCACGGCGTCGATCACCGCATTGGTGTCGCTGCCCTCGCCTGCCAGCTTCACCGGGCGGTGCTGGGCGCTGACGATGCCGGATGTGACGGTCTTGCTCAGGCCGAGCGGGGAGCCGACGGCCAGCACGTCGTCGCCGACCTGCACCTCGGCGGACTTGCCGAGGGTGGCCACGGTCAGGTTCTTGGCCTCGACCTTGAGCACGGCGAGGTCGGTCTTGGGGTCGCGGCCGACGATCTGGGCGGGCACCCTGGTGCCGTCGGAGAACTGCACCTGGATGGCGGCCCGGTCGGACTTGTCGGTCGCGGCCATCGAGATCACGTGGTTGTTGGTGACGACGTAGCCCGCGCCGTCGATCACCACGCCGGAACCGGTCGCGCCGTTGTCGCCCACGGTGACCCGGATCGAGACCACCGACGGCAGAACGGCATTGGCGACGGCGGCGATCCGGCTGCGCGGCTCCTCGATGCCCGCGCTCTGGTCGAGGGTGACCTTGCGTGAGGTCAGGTTCGAGGCGGTCTCGGCGCTGATCCGCCCGACCAGCCCGCCGACGACGGCGATGCCGAGCGCGAGCGCGGCCAGCAGGGCCAGCGCCTTGGGCGCGACGCGCGAGCCGAACAGCACCTCGCGGGCGGTCAGCTTGGGGGCGACGGGCAGACGTTCGGGTGCGGGGGTCTCGACGGCGGGCGCACCGAGGCGCGCGCCAGCGGCCGGATCACGCCACGGGTCGACCGGGCCGGCGATGCCAGGTCGCTGCTCGTCGGAGCCGGGTTCGCGCTGCAGCAGCTCGTCGGAGCCCTCGGGCCGGGCGAACGCCTCGGCCAGCACGCCGTCCGGCGGCCGCTGGGTGACCAGCTGATCGGCGCCGGGGGTTATGGGCCGCTGCTGCGGGTCGTGCGGTGCGAACGAGCCGTTCTGGCCGTTCGGGCGGCGGAACGCGCGCGCGGTATGGCTGTCGATGTGCGGCCGGTACACCGGACGCGGGCCGAGGTTCGGCGCGTCCGACGGCCGCAGGTTCCCCCGGTCGGCCGCCGAATCCGCGTGTTCGGTCGATCCGGAATTCGTCGATTCGCCTGTCACGTCCGAGACTCTACTTGCGACGCCAGGTTGTCCACCGGGTCGCGGTGAAGGAATCGGTGATGAATCCGAGAATCGCCTCGTTACGGCGCGGCGGTTCGGGCGTGGTCCCTGGCAGTTCGGCCAGTGGGATGCGGGTCAGGCTGTCGTGCAGGCTGCGCGGCACGGCGACTTCGGCGGCCCGGCGCAGCGCGATGCGCGCCTGCTGCTGGGCATCGACCTCGGCCGCGCATTCCGGGCACAGCGAAAGATGCTGAGCGGCGCGCAGATACGCGTTCATGCGCAGTTCGCCGTCGACGTAGGCCGCGATCGCCTCGCTGGCCAGGTGCTCGGTGGGCTGAAAGCGCGGGGTACGACCACGACCTGAGGCACTGGGGTCCACCATGCGGAGTTCTTCCTTCCGACCGACATCAACCGAGAGGCCCGGTGATGCCGAGAACGACATCACCCTGCGTAGGCGTCAGCGGAGTACCGCTGCTCAGTTCCATTATGCGCAAGGTAGTCGCGCAGTGCCTGCCGCCCGCGATGGATCCGGCTGCGCACGGTGCCCAGTTTCACGCCGAGCGTCGCGCCGATCTCCTCGTAGGACAGGCCCTCGATGTCACACAGGACCACTGCGGCACGGAACTCCGGTGCCAGTGAATCCAGCGCTTTCTGCAGGTCGGGGTCAAGGCGCGAGTCGTGGTAGGACTCCTCCGGAGTCGGACCTTCGGCGGGGACCCGGTCGTAGTCCTCCGGCAGCGCTTCCATGCGGATGCGGTTGCGGCGGCGGACCATGTCGAGGAAGAGGTTGGTGGTGATGCGGTGCAGCCAGCCCTCGAAGGTGCCGGGCTGGTAGTTCTGCAGCGAGCGGAACACCCGGATGAAGGTCTCCTGGGTGAGGTCGTCGGCATCCTGTGCATCGCCGGAGAGGCGGTAGGCCAGCCGGTATACCCGGTCGGCGTGCTCGCGGACCAGTTCGTCCCACGACGGCATGACGGTGCGGTCACCGGTGGCGTCGAAGGCCGCGGTACCGGTGAGTTCGGCTTCGAATTCCGCATCGTCGGCGGCAGTGAGATCGGTCGTGAGAGTCTGGTCGGGCAGTGTGGCGTGACGCGCCGTGTCTACCATCGGGATGGGACACCTCCTACTCGGGACCGCTGGCACGAAACCTCGCCGGTCCGGGTCGACGAACCTTGCTATCGGAATCAACCAGCAACTGTGTGAGGTTGTTCCCGCGTCTCGTGCCCGCCGCGATCGGCTGGCCTTGCGTAGGGCAACTATTTCCTGCCCCGATATGGGTCAGATGTGGAGATCCTGAGTGTGTCCTGAGAATCCTCGCCCCAGACGACCCTAGCCCCGCCGGCACGGGAAAAGCAGCAGTTCCAGGCCCTTCGTGACCTTTCCGCAAACCTTGGGCAATTGTGTGATCTGTGCGCGACACATCGTCGAACCGGCGCATTCGCTGAGTACACAGACCCCTTCGGTGGCCTAGCCTCTTAGCTGTGGCATCGAACGTGGAGCGGAACCTGGCCTATGTGGAGGTTTACCGCGTCGATGAACACCTCCACCGGGATTCGCCCCAGCGGGCCCACCCACGGGGGGCCCGTTCCGTGCCCCCATCCCTCCGCGCCCGGGAGTTCCAGTTACCCCCCATTCAGGGC
>NZ_JBHXMY010000339.1:0-6626 GCF_042720195.1 Nocardia sp. NPDC058497
CCCCCTCAGTCTCCGCGCGGCCGACGTCGGCCGCACCGGCACACCGGCATTCGAACGCCGAGCCGCCTGCCGATCCGGCTACCCACCGGCTCGCGGTTGCGCACCGGCACGCGACGGCAGACCAGTCCGCTGTCGCACACCGGGATTCGGCTGCTCAGCCCGCGGCGGTCATGGCGCGGGGCGCCTGGCGGCGCCGCTCGGTGCTGCGGCTCGTCGGCACGACCGCCGTCGGGATTCCGGCGCTGACCGCACTGGCCGCCTGCGCCGAGGACGACACCGTGTACGCCCCGGATCCGCTTGCCGCGCAAGAGGTTCTGGCCCGGGCCGACGCCGCGGCCGCCCAGGCGGCCATCGCGCTCGCGCCCCGGTCCCAGGCGGCGCTGACCACCATCGCGACCGAGCGCGGCGCGCACGCCGACGCCCTGCGCACCGAGATCGACCGGGTGATCGGCGTCTACGGCGACGGCACCACCCCGGTGCACCGCACGGGCGAGGTCACCGTGCCGGGCCCGGACGGGCAACCGGTGCCCGCGTCGGCCGTCCAGACCCCCACCCAGCCGCTCACGATCGCGCAGCTGCGCGATCAGCTGGTCCGCTCCCAGCAGTCCGCCGCCGCCCTGGCGCGCACCGAATCCGGTTACCGCGCAGGGCTGCTGGCGTCGATCAGCGCGGCCTGCGCCACCGAGGCAGGAGTCCTGCTGACATGACCGATCAACGTCAGGCGCTGCAGCGCGCACTCGACAGCGAGTACGCCGCCGTCTACTCCTACGGCGTCATCGCGGCCTACGCCAATGCCGACCGGGCCCGGCTGGTCGCCGAGTTCAGCGCCGCGCACCGGGCCCGCCGCGACGCCACCATCGAGCTGCTGGAAGCCGGCGGCACCGCCCCCGAGGCGCCCGACGCCGCCTACAACCCACCCTTCCCGGTCGACGATCCGATCCCCGCGGCCAACCTGGCGGTCGCGGTCGAATCCGATTGCGCCGCAGCGTGGTACGCCGTCGTGGAACAGGCATCCGACGAGTCGGTGCGCGCCACCGCGACCGAGGCGCTCACCGAGTCCGCGGTGCGCCGGGCCCGCTGGCAGGCGATCCTGGGCGCGAACCCGGTGACCACCACCTTCCCCGGCCGCGCCGCGGTGTAGTCCCGGGCGGCACCCACCGCCCGAGACCTCCCGCTGCTACGGGCGCATCGAGTAGGCGCCGTCGTAGGACTCCACCTGCTCCCACACCCGGTTGAAGCGCTCGGCGTCGGCGACGGGGCTGCGCAGGGCGCCGACCGCCCACTCGCGCTGCGCCTCGGTCACCGAGGGCTTGCCCAGCAGGGCGGTGGCCTGGGTGTTGAAGTCGCGGATCTGGAAGTCGAAGATCTGGTCGAGCACGTCGCGGTCGAGCCCGGTGAGCTCGGCCTGCTCGAGGATCAGCTGGCCGTAGACCACCGTGGAGAACAGGTGGCCGATGGTCAGCATGAAGTCCAGGTCCTTCTGCTGATCGGCGTCGGGCGCCGCGGTGAGCAGCAGGGTGCGCAGCGCCTGGGCCTGCTCGTAGAAACGGCCGACATTGGGCACGTCGGCGGCCTGCTCGTAGGCCGGGGTCCAGTCGGCGAACTGTACCTTGCCCGCACCGCGCGCCGGGCCCTGCTTCCAGAAGAACTCCTGGTCGCCCGGCGCCAGGTCGGTGCCGATCGCCGGGTACTCCTTCGGGTTGAGCAGGTAGTTCGGCATGAACTTCAGGATCTGGCCGACGTTGACGTGCACCGTGCCCTCGAGCCGGGGCAGGTGGTTGATGTAGCGCGAGGCCTGCGCGAAGTAGGTGGCCTTCTCGAAGCCCTTGGCCGCCAGCACATCCAGCAGCAGGGTCATCGCGACCTCGCCCTCGGAGGTCACCTTGGACTTGGTCATCGGGTTGAACAGCAGGTAGCGGCGATCCTCGAGCGAGGCGCTGCGGAAGTAGTCGACAGCGCGGTCGCTGAACAGCTTCATCGCGATCAGGCGCGCGTAGGCGTCGACGAAATTGCCACGCACGTGGGCGAAGTCGGTGACCGGGTTGCCGTAGAGGATGCGGTTGTTGGCGTGGGTGATGGCCTCGAAGAACGAGTGCTCGACCATGCCGATGCTGCCGTGGCAGAGGTTGAACTTGCCGACGTTGACGGTGTTCAGCGCGGCCGAGAAGCCCTCGGGGCCTTCGTGGAGCACGTCGGCGGCGGTCACCGGGTAGTTCTCCAGCCGGAAGTGGCTGACATACATCTGACCGTGGATGACGCTCTCGATCAGGTGGTAGTTGTCGTGACGGCTGTCGGCGGCGAACCAGATGTAGCCCTCGGCGCCCTCGACATCGGCGCGGCGGGAGAACACCGACACCATGGAGGCGACGTTGCCGTTGCCGATGTAGTACTTCTCACCGTTGGCGCGGAACAGGATGCCCGCCTCGGCGTCGGCGCTGCCCGGCTCGCTCGGGGTGAGGATCAGGTCGGTGTTGTAGATGTCGGCGCCGTGGTCGCGCTCGGACAGCGCGAACGCCATGACCTGGCCCTCGTCGAGGTCGGCGGCGGCCTTGCGCTTGGCGATCTCGTTGTCGCTCTGCCAGATCGGGCCGAGGCCCAGGATGGTGACCTGCTCGGCGTACCAGTACGCCAGGCCGTAGAAGCCGAAGATCTCGGCCAGCGCCGCGTTGCGGGCGGCGTCCCAGCGCTTGTTCGGGTCACCGTCGGCGTAGGCGGCCGGGGTCAGGAAGGTCGCGAACAGCTTCTCCTTCGCGACGAAGTCGAGGAACTCCTGGGTCCACACCGCGTCGCGGTCGTCGGCCAGCAGCTGCGCCTTGCCCTTGGACTCGAACCACTCGATGGTGGCCCGCAGCAGCCGCCGCGTCTCGGCATCGAAGTGCTGCGGGTCGTAGGTGGCGGGGTTGAACAGCAGGCTCGGCGAACTCGTCATGGGCCTAACTTAGCAGCGCCGCTGAGCCGCCACGCCAACCCTCGAGGCTATGACCTGCAGGTTTCCCCTACGTAGGCGTAAGTTTGCACGACGAGCAAACTCGCCGAGGCGATGCGTCAGGGGTCTACCCGAAAACGACGATCGCGCCGCCCCGCAGTGCTCGCGGGACGGTGCGATTCGCCGATCAGAACTCAGCCGCGGATCTTCGCGGTGACGGCGGTGACGGCGTCGGAGGCCGGGATCTCCTCGGCCTCACCGGTGAGGCGGTTGCGCAGTTCGACCTTGCCGTCGGCCCAGCCGCGGCCGATCACGAGAATCCACGGCATACCCAGGAGTTCGGCGTCCTTGAACTTCACGCCGGGCGAGGCGGTGCGGTCGTCGAAGAGGACCTCGAGGCCCTGCTTATCCAGACCGGCGACGACCTGCTCGGCGCCCTCGCGGGCGGCGGCGTCCTTGTTGGCGATCACCACGTGCACGTCGAACGGGGCGACCTCGGCGGGCCAGCGCAGGCCCTTGTCGTCGTGCTGCTGCTCGGCGATCACCGCGACCATGCGGGAGACGCCGATGCCGTAGGAGCCCATGGTGAGGCGCACCGGCTTGCCGTTCTCGCCGAGCACGTCGACATCGAAGGCGTCGGTGTACTTGCGGCCGAGCTGGAAGATGTGGCCGATCTCGATGCCACGGGCCGCCACCAGCGGGCCCGCACCGTCGGGCGAGGGATCGCCGTCGCGGACCACGGCGGCCTCGATGGTGCCATCGGGGGTGAAGTCGCGACCGGCGACCAGGCCGACGACGTGCTTGCCCTGCGCATCGGCGCCGGTAATCCAGGCGGTGCCCTCGACGACGCGGGGGTCGACGAGGTAGCGAACACCGTTGGCCTGCAGCGACTTCGGGCCGATGTAGCCCTTCACCAGGAAGGGGTTGGCGGCGAAGTCGGCCTCGGTGAGCAGTTCCACCTCGGCGGGCTCGACGGAGGCTTCCAGCCGCTTGTCGTCGACCTCGCGGTCGCCGGGGACGCCGATGCCGAGGATCTCGGTCTTGCCGTCCGGGTGGCGCAGCTTGACCATCACGTTCTTCAACGTGTCGGCCGCGGTGACGGTGCGGTCGAGCACCTTCGCCTCGTTGGCCCACTCGACCAGCGTCGCGATGGTGGGGGTGTTCGGGGTGTCGTATTCGACCGCGGCGGGCTGTCCCTCGATGGGCAGCGGCGCGGGCGCGGGCGTGACCACGGCTTCCACATTCGCCGCGTACCCGGACTCGACGCAGCGCACGTAGGTGTCCTCACCGACGGGGCTCTCGGCGAGGAATTCCTCGGAGGCGCTGCCGCCCATCGCGCCGGAGGTGGCGGCCACGATCACGTACTTGACGCCGAGGCGGTCGAAGATGCGCTGGTAGGCCGCGCGGTGGGTGGCGTAGCTGGTGGCGAGGCCGTCGTCGTCGAGGTCGAAGGAGTAGGAGTCCTTCATGGTGAACTCGCGGCCGCGCAGGATGCCGGCGCGGGGACGTTCCTCGTCGCGGTACTTGGCCTGGATCTGGTACAGCGTGACCGGCAGATCCTTGTAGGAGTTGTATTCGCCCTTCACGGTGAGCGCGAACAGTTCCTCGTGGGTGGGGCCGAGCAGGTAGTCGCCGCCCTTGCGGTCCTGCAGGCGGAACAGGGCGTCGCCGTATTCGGTCCACCGGTTGGTGGTCTCGTAGGGCTCGCGCGGCAGCAGCGCGGGCAGGGAGATCTCCTGGGCGCCGGTGGCGTCCATTTCCTGGCGCACAACGTCCTCGATCCGGCGCAGCGTGCGCAGGCCCAGCGGCAACCACGAGTACACGCCGGGAGCGACGCGGCGGACGTAGCCGGCGCGAACCAGCAGTTTGTGGCTTGGCACCTCGGCGTCGGCGGGATCGTCTCGCAGGGTGCGCAGGAACAGGCGGGAGAGGCGGGTGATCACGGATGCACAGAGTAGTCCCTGGTCCGGGGCGCCGTGCAAGCCGATTACGGTTCCATGCCCACCAGCGGCCGCGCCGGCCGACGACGCCGGTACCGTAGGCGATCGTGCTGGTGCTGCTGCCTCCCTCCGAAACCAAGTCCGACGGCGGAACGGGCGCGCCCCTCGACCTGGCCGATCTGGCGATGCCGCAGCTCACCGCGGTGCGCGACAAGCTGGTCACCGAGGTGGTGCAGCTCGCCGCCGACCCGGCCGCCTCCGCCGCCGCGCTCGGCCTCGGCAAGGGCGCCGACGCCGAGATCGCCCGCAACGCCAGCCTGCGCACGTCACCGACCCGGCCCGCGCTGGAGCGCTACACCGGCGTCCTCTACGACGCGCTGGACGCGAAGTCGTTCACCAAGGCGCAGCGGGCGAAGGCGTACGCGCGCCTCGGGATCGGCTCGGCCCTGTTCGGCGCGGTCCGCGCGAGCGACCCGATCCCGGCCTACCGCCTCTCCGGCGGCACCAAACTGCCCGGCCTGCCGACACTGTCGGCGCTGTGGCGCGACGTGCTGCCCGACGCCCTCTACGCGGAGGCCGCGGGCGAGCTCGTCGTCGACCTGCGCTCGGGCACCTACCAGCAGCTGGGCCGGGTCCCCGACGCGATCACCGCCAACGTCCTCACCGAGCACCCCGACGGGTCACGCACGGTGGTCAGCCACTTCAACAAGCATCACAAGGGCCTGCTGGCCCGCGCCCTGGTCCTGACCAGGGCCGAGCCGACCGGCATCCGCGCGGTGGCGCGGGTGGCGACCAAGGCGGGCTTGCGCACCGAGATCGCCTCCCCCACCGAACTTCTCATTATCACGCAGTAGCGGGCGCGCCCATCAGCTGGATGAGGTTGCCGCAGGTGTCGTCGAAGACGGCGGTGGTGACCTGGCCCATCGGCTGGGGTGGCTGGGTGAACAGGACGCCGCGGTCGAGCAGGCGGCGGTATTCGGCGTCGAGATCGTCGACGGTGAAGATCATGCAGGGGATGCCGTCGGCGGTGAGGGCGGTTTTGTAGTTCTGGGCGATCGGGTTCTGGTCTGGTTCGAGCAGCAGTTGCGTGCCGTCGACGTCGGCGGGCGAGACCAGGGTCAGCCAGTAGTACTCGCCGATCGGCACCCGGTCCTTGACCTGGAAACCGAGCACGTCGGTGTAGAACTTCTCGGCCTTGTCCTGGTCGTCGACGAAGATGCTGGTCACACCGATGCGGATCATGCGTCCTCCTGGGGGATCGGCCATCGCTCCGACACCGCGCGCAACGGCGTGAAGTCGGCGTGATGGAACTTGTAGCGGCCTGCACGACGGGTGGTCACCAGTCCGGCGGCCTCGAGCATCCCCAGATGCTGGGTGATCGCCTGCCGCGACGAACTGATCCCGTGCTTGGTGGCGAGCTTGGCGCACAGTTCGAACAGGGTCTGTCCGTCCCGGTCCGCCAGTTCGTCGAGGAGCGCGCGCCGCGTCGAATCCGCGAGTGCCACGAAGATATCGGTCACGGTGCGCGCTCCTCCCGTCGTCTCCCCTCGAACAATAGGCAAGCATTCGCTTGCATGTCAAGCATCGACGCAGGTAGACCTGGGTCAGACTTCGGCGGCGGCCAGCGCGGCCCGCACCGTCGCGGCGTCGGCGGTCGTGGCGGCCGACGGCGGCCACGAATCCCAGGCGGCGGCGTACGGGTGGACATAGACCGGGGTGTCGCGCTGGGAGCGACGGCTCTCGGCCAGGGTGCCACCGTC
>NZ_JBHXMY010000340.1:0-6622 GCF_042720195.1 Nocardia sp. NPDC058497
GGGTTGTGTACACGACCCCCCCGTGCTCGAAAACCCGACGGGGTGATTATTTTGGTGGTCGAGGGCCCCCGGGGGGGCGCCGGCCCCCCGATTCGCGTCAGAGGAACATGGTGTCCCCGAAGACCGAGTTGGTCGCGCTCACCGCCGGTGTGGTCGCCGTGACCGTCGCCCAGGAGTAGATGTTGAGCGGCCCGCCGCAATTGCCGACCATCAGATGGAAGTCGCGGTTCACCAGGTAGGTGGTGCCCGAGCTCAGCGGCATGCTCCCGACATCGATCTTCTTGATCTCGCCCGGCGCCAGCGACAGGTTCAGGTCCATCCCCGCCGAGATCGACGGACCGATATCGGCGGACACATCCGGCCCCGACGAGCCGAACCCGATGGTGGCCCCCGCGCTGACCGAGATCCCGCCGTTCAGCCCGACCGACAGCGTCACGTCCACCGCGCAGGCGACGAGATAGCCGGACTCGAGCGTCCCGGTCGCCCCGGCGGGCGCCGTGACGTACGCGGTGTTGTCGAGGAACACCTCCCGGTTGGTCGGCATCGCGTTGAGCGCGGGGACCTGGCGGTAGGACTGATCGGTGTGGCCGAGGGTCAGCTCGAAGCCGGCGGGCCCGAGATAGGTCGTCTCGTGCGGGGCCATCGGTGTCGCCGACGCGACGGGGGTGATCCCGACGGTGGTCAGCGCGACGGCGGTGGCACCCAGCACGGTGGTGATGATGTTCAACGTTTCCTCCCCTGAAGTGAGGGCCGTGAATTCCGGCCCGGCATCAACGTAGGAAATCGGCCTTGGTGTGAGCTGGTGCTTACCTTGCAGACGAGCTGAGAATCCCAGGTGAGAGCGCTGTGACCGGTTATCCGGTCCGGCGTCGCGGCACGCCCGACGCCCCGATCGGTGACATCGGCGAATGCCCTGGTGGAGCCTGCTTTCCGTCCGGACCGGACACGTCACACCCCAGGTCGGCGGCTATTCGCGCATTTCGGGGAGGAGATCAGGGAGTTTCCTGATGTCGGCGCCGGGTCATGCGTGCCAGTATCGAAGGATGGATCCGTCTGTTCCCACTCGCGACCCCGCACAGGGGCCCGCCACCCCACCGGGGTCCGGCGCCACCGCCGGGAACGCCGCTCCACACCCTGCCGTCACCATGTCAGCCGGGCCGAATCATGGCATCCCCGCCAACGGCTATGCCGCGTCCAATCGCCCTGTCGGACCCAGCGCGGGCGCTGCTTACCGCAGCAATGGCGCACCGTACGGCGGTGTGGGTGGGCCCGGCGCGGCGGTGGATCCGCGCGGTGGGCGCCGGCCGAAGGGTTCGCCGCGTTTCGTAGCGCGCGCGCTCGGCAACGGCCGTGCCGTCTACGGGACACCGCAGCCGTATCTTCCGCAGCCCCCTTACCGCGGCGCCCAGGCGTACGGGCCCTACCCCGGGTATCCGGGTGCGGCGGCGCCGATGGGTTACGGCGTCCCGCGCGGTTACCTGCCGGGGATGTTGCCCGCGCCGGGTCCGGAGCCGGTCGGTGCACCGCTGCCCGAGACCCCGCGCCTGGTTCGCCGGACCGGTGGCCGGGTGGTCGGTGGGGTCGCGGGTGGTCTGGCCGATCATCTCGGCGTCGACGTGTTCAAGGTGCGGATGGCGTTTGTGCTGCTGTCCGCGCTGCTAGGCGCGGGTCTGGTGGCCTACGGACTGCTGTGGATCTTCACCCCGGCAGGCGGCGACGCGGCGAAGCCCACCGGCGACGAGCGCAGGCAGGCGATCGGACTGGCCCTGCTCGGCCTCGGTCTGGCGGTAACGGTGTCGTGGCTGTTCCAGGGCACCGCGGCAAGGGTGATCGTCCCGATCGTCGTGATCGCGGTCGGCGCCGCGCTGGTCTGGCGCGAGTACGACGTCGCCGCGCCGGGTCCGCGCGCGCTGTTCGGGCTGCCAGCGCGACCGTCGGTGGTCACCTGGTCGCGGATCGTGGCAGGGGCGACGCTGATTGTCGTCGGCCTCGGCGTGGTCGTGCTGGCCAGGATCGATCTGAGCTCGCTCGGTTCGGCGCTGATCGCGGTCGCGGTCACGCTGGTCGGCGCGGGCTTGCTGACGGTGCCGCTGTGGCTGCGCATGGTCCGCGCGCTCAATGCCGAGCGCGGCGCCCGCATCCGCAACGAGGAACGCGAGGAGATCGCCTCGCACCTGCACGATTCGGTGCTGCAGACCCTCGCCCTGATCCAGCGCCAGGCCGAGGACCCGCAGGAGGTGCTGCGCCTGGCCCGCAGCCAGGAACGCGAACTGCGCAAATGGCTGTTCGACGACACCGCCCCGGCCCAGTCCAGTCTGGCCGCGGCACTGCGCACCATCGCGGGCGAGGTGGAGGATCAGCACGGCGTGAAGGTCACGCCGGTGACGGTCGGCGATGTCGTCATGGATCCCGGCGAGACCGGCGCGGGCCTGCCCAAGGAACACTTCACCGCGCTGCTCGGCGCGAGCCGGGAGGCGCTGGTCAACGCGGCCAAGCACGCGGGCGTCCCCGAGATCGACCTGTTCGCCGAGGCCGAGGCGCATCAGGTGAGCATCTTCGTCCGCGACCGCGGCGCGGGTTTCGACGTCTCGAAGGTGGCCGACGACCGTCGCGGACTCGCGAAGTCCATCCGCGCCAGGATCGAACGCCGCGGCGGCACCGCCGAGATCGACTCCACGATCGGCCGCGGCACCGAAGTGCGGATCGTGATGCCGCGCACCGACTCCGGCAGCATCGACGAGGTCACGCCCGACGAGACCACGCCCGCCGATGGCGCGACCGCCGAGCGCACCGACCCGACCGACCAGGGTGTCGGCGGACCGGACCCGCAGCCCGCCCGTCGAGGAGCGCGCGACAACGCGCCAGGGCAGCGCTGAGCGCGGTGACGACGCGCGAACCCGCGCGAGAACTGTGGTACCGATGAGCAAGTCGATCGCACGGGTGGGATGAGGAGAGCTGTCAGTGAGTGTTCGGGTGTTTCTGGTCGACGATCACGCGGTGTTCCGGTCGGGGGTGCGCGCCGAGCTGAGCCGGGAGACCGACATGGAGATCGTCGGCGAGGCGGGCGCGGTGGCCGAGGCGGTCGCCGGGATCGATGCCGCGCGGCCTGATGTGGTGCTGCTGGATGTGCACATGCCCGACGGCGGCGGTGTCGCGGTGCTGACCGGGATCGCCGACGGCCCGGTGTGCTTGGCGCTGAGCGTGTCCGATGCCGCCGAGGACGTGATCGCGGTGATCAGGGCGGGTGCGCGCGGGTATGTCACCAAGACGATCTCCGGCGCCGAACTGGCCGACGGCATCCGCCGCGTCGCAGGCGGTGACGCCGTCTTCAGCCCCCGCCTGGCCGGTTTCGTCCTCGACTCGTTCACCGGCCGCTCCCCGGTCCCCGAACCGCCGCTCGACCCCGAACTGGACTCGCTCACCCCGCGCGAACTCGAGGTCCTGCGCCTGCTCGCCCGCGGCTACACCTACCGCGAGATCGCCGAAACCCTGTTCATCTCGGTGAAGACGGTGGAGACCCACGCGTCGAACGTGCTTCGCAAAACTCAGCAGTCGAATCGCAATGCCCTGACCCGCTGGGCGCATCGCCGCCGCATCGAGTGAGAGGGTTTACATCACTGCGATGATGAGCGCGATCAGGATGACCAGGCCGATCAGCACACCCGCGCCGATGGCCAGTGGTGCGCCGTTGGGCAGGTTGTCCACGAAGCTGCCGGTGCGCTGCTGCTGCGGCGCGGGCGGGGTGGCGAGGGGCGCGCGTTGCGGGCGCGGGAGCGGTGCGGAGTGAGGGCTGCGCAGGCCGCTGGCGGAGTTGCGGGCCGCCCAGGAGGGGATGGTGCCGTCCTCGGTGCGCAGCGGCACACCGAGGATGTAGGCGGCGGTGCCGGGCCCGAAGGCCGCGGTGAGGATCTCGTCGCGGGCCTGGGCCATCGTCGGGCGGCGCTGCGGCGCGGGCTCGAGCATGTGCAGCAGCGGCTGGGTGAGGATGCCGCTGCGGGTGGGCGGGATGATCCGGCCCATCGCGGCCCTGGTGACGACGTCGTTCTCGTCCTCGTCGAAACCGAACGGCGGCTGGCCCTCCAGTGCGGTGTAGAGCGTCGCGCCGAGGGAGAACACGTCGCTGGCCTCGGTGGGCTGGGCGCCGCGGGCCACCTCGGGCGGCAGGTAGGCGGGGGTGCCGGTGATGGTGCCCTCGGGGTCGTCGCCGTGGGTGTCGCCCGCGCCACGGGAGATGCCGAAGTCGCTGAGCTTGGCCTTGCCGAGATCGGGACCGCGATCGGCGACGAGGATGTTTCCCGGCTTGATGTCGCGGTGCACGATGCCCGCGGCATGCGCGGCGGCGAGCGCGTCGGCCACCTGCGCGCCGATCTGGGCGACCTCGACCGCGGGCAGCGTGTCGACCAGCGCGAGCGCCTTGGCCACGCTGCGCGAGGGTAAGTACTCCATGACGAGCCAGGGTTCGCCCGCCTCGATCACCACGTCGTAGACGGCGATGGCGTGCTCGTGCGACAGCTTGGCCGCCACCCGGCCCTCGTGCACGATGCTGCTGCGAATTCGCTCGGCCTCGGCCTCGCTCAGCCCGGCCGTGGAGAGCACCTGCTTGATCGCGACTTCCCGGTTCAGCAGCCGGTCCGTCGCGAGCCAGACCGCACCCATGCCACCGCCGCCCAACTTCGACTGCAGGCGGTAGCGGCCCGCGACGAGGTAGTCGGGGCCGATATGGGGACGAGCACGTTCGGTCACGGGTGCGAGGGTAGCCGAATATGCCGATGACTGGCCGATATCACGGCGCGCGGGTATAAGGGCCCCCGCTGTGGACACGAGATGGGGGTGGGTGTCACCCTGGTCGCTATCGAACGTATATTCGAATACGATCGATAGCTGAAACGGTGCTGTCGTTTCGGTGCTGGGCGGTTCTCCGCTCGCGGGTCCATCGTGGAAGTAGGTGGTGTTGATGGGTTCGGATGCGTTGTCGCCCGAGGTGGCGGCCCGTGAGCGCACGCTCGACGACTTGCGCCGTCGGATGGCGTCGGTGCCGGGACATGGCGAGTCCGCCACCGGTCACATACCGCGTGAGCAGCCACTACGCCGCGATCTGTTGCCGGTGCCCGCACCGCTGGCCGCACTGTTGCCCGACGGCGGGCTGCCCAAGGGCGCCGTGGTCGCGTACTCCGGCGCGCACTCGATGCTCTCGGGCCTGCTCGCCGCGGTGACCGGCGACGGTGGTCACGCCGCGGTGGTCGGCCTGCCCCGGCTGGGTTTGCTGGCTGCCGCCGAGATGGGCGCCCAGCTGTCCCGGCTGGCGGTGATCGCCGACCCCGGCCCCGATCCGGCCGAAGTGGCCTTCTTTCGGGGATCTGAGTGTGTTGTGTGATGTCGTGCTGACGACACTCCGATGAGGTTTTGCGACAGTTCTTTTGGGGTGTAGCTCTGTGGCTCCGTGTAGTTCACCTACGGAGAGCGGAGGATTGGTTGCGAGCCTTTCGGGTTCGGATGCCGTCGGGCGTCCAGTACTGGACGGTGATCGACGCTGGTTACGAAGTTGAGCCGGTCGCGGACCGGTATCTGAGGGAGTTGAGGTTCGGGCGAGACCGGGCCGAGTCGACCACGAAGTCCTACGCCGAGTGCGTGGCGCTGTTCCTGCGCTGGTGCGAAAGCACGGGGCGATATTGGCCAACGGCTGCGAGGGATCTCGGGCTCTTCATCGTCTGGTTGAAGTACACGCGGGCGACTGGTGACCGAGTTGTGGTCGGCCCCGGTGCCGAACAGGTGCGGAGCGCATCGCGGATAAACAAGATCCTGGTCGCTACACGGGGGTTCTTGTCTTTCGCGGTTGTCTCGAAGGAAGCGCCGGACTGGGTGTTGGAGCAGCTGTGGGAGGTCGGCGACACCATGGATCTGCCAGCGGTGGCTCGGGGTGAGAACTCGGCGCTGCGGTATCGGTTGAAGGCCCGGCACAGCATGCGTGAGCCGGAGGCGGCGGTGGATCGCGCCAGCGACGCCGAGATCGTCGCGCTGTTCCGCGTCTGCCGCTCGGCGCGAGACCGGCTGATCGTGTTGCTGCTTTCGCGCGCGGGGCTGCGCCGCGGCGAGGCCGCAGGGCTACGGCGAGCCGATCTGCATCTGCTGCCGGACAATTCGGCACACTTGTGCCCGGTCAAGGGCGCGCATCTGCACGTCATTCGACGTGACAACGCCAACGGCGCCGTCGCGAAGTCGCGGCATTCGCGTGCGGTTCCGCTGGACTTTCTGGTGGTTCGCGCGTTGGATCTCTACCTGCTCGAGCGGGCCGACCAGCCCGCGGCCGCGAACTGTGACTTCCTGCTGGTCAACCTATTTCGCGCGCCGCTGGGCGCGCCGATGAGCGTGGATGCGATCAACGAGTTGTTCGACAGGTTGGGCCGTCGAGCCGGTCTGCCTCGCTCGGTCACACCGCACCAGGGCCGACACGCGTTCGCCAGCAACTTGGCCGACTCCGGGGCACTGCTGGACGAGATCCAGGCATTGCTCGGACACCTCTGCCCCTCGTCCTCGGAGCCCTATCTACATCCTTCGGTAGAACGGCTACGCGAGGCGATCGAGCGGGGGGGGGGCGCGCCCACACAGAGCGCGCGGGCGCACA
>NZ_JBHXMY010000341.1:0-6608 GCF_042720195.1 Nocardia sp. NPDC058497
CCTTCGGGTCGGTCGCGCTCGGTGGGGAGCGCGTTCACCAGATAGGACGTGGCCCGCGTTGCGAATTCATCGCCGCCTCGGAATCTTTTTCACGACCGGTTCGGGCGCGCGTGGACTACGCCGGTAGGTGGACACCGCGGGCGAGGCGGGTAGCCAGAACCGCCACGCGACGTCGGCGGCCACACTCACCCCGATACGCGGCCCGACGGCGACCTCGGCCTGCGGGACAGCCGGATTCAGCTCGAGCCGGATCTCGGAGTACGGGTCGAACAGTTCGGTGCCGTAGTCGTCGAAGGTGAAACCCAGTGCGCTGCCGAGGTTTCCGGGGCCGCGGGCCAGGTCGATATCGGAACGTGAGGCTGGGCGGCGGGCGCGGGCGAGATCATGACCCGCGATGACCTCACCCGCCCGGAGCAGCACGGCCGAGGCCGCACCGTCGAATCCGGTGGTCACGTTCGCGCAGACGTGGATCCCGTACGAGCGGTACACGTAGAGCCGCCCGGCCGGACCGAACATCACCGCGTTGCGGGCGGTCGGCCCCGGCCAGGAATGCGCGGCGGGATCTGGCCACAGCCCCGCCGGATCGCTGCCGTAGGCCTCGACCTCGACGATGCGCACGGAGACCGGCCCCGACGACAGGGTCGCGCCGAGCAACCTGCGCGCGGCGGTGGGTGGATCGACGGCGAGTTCCTGTGCGGACACGCACGCCATTCTGGCCCATCCGGGCGTGCGCGCAGCGCAGCGGGATTCAGCCGAGCAGGTCGGTGCCGCGGTAGAGGCCCGCGAGCTTGCCCGGGTTGACCTGGAAGCGCAGGTTCTGGATGCGGCCGTCGACGAGGTCGAAGGTGAAGGCGGCGCCGGGGTTTCCGCCGATCGAGGCGAGGGTGCCCAGTTCGCCGTTGATCTCGGCGGTGCTGAATTCGATGCCCGCCGAGGACGGTTTGGCCAGCACGCCGAGGATCCAGCGGGCGACGTGGTCGGGGCCGTGCAGTGGTCTGCGGGCCGCGGTGACGACACCGCCGCCGTCGGACCAGCAGGTGACGTCGGGGGCGAGCAGGTCCATCAGCGCGTTCAGGTCGCCGCCGGAGCAGGCGGCCATGAATTGTTCGGTGATGTGGGCGCGGGCGGCCTTGTCGGTGTCGAAGCGCGGACGCCGCGACTGGACGTGGTTCTTGGCGCGGTGCGCGATCTGGCGCACGCTCGCCTCGGTCTTGTCGAGCGCCTCGGCGATCTCGGCGTGCGTGTAGCCGAACACCTCACGCAGCAGGAATACGGCGCGTTCGACGGGGGTCAGGGTTTCCAGCACCACCAGCATGGCGGTGGAGACGGTGTCGGCCAATGCGGCGTCCTCGGCGATGTCGGGTGAGGTCAGCACGGGTTCGGGAAGCCAGGGACCGACATAGGCCTCGCGGGTCACCCGGGCGGAGGTGAGCCGGTTCAGCGACAGGTTGGTGACGGTGCGGACCAGGTACGCCTTCGGGTGCTCGACAGCGGCGTGGTCGGTGTCGTTCCATTTCAGCCACGCGTCTTGCAGGATGTCTTCGGCGTCGGTGACGGTGCCGAGCATCCGGTAGGCGGTCGAGAACAGCAGACGGCGGTGCTCGAGGAAGGGGTCCTGGTCCGGCATGGGGTCAACCATGGCGCATTCTCCGTCACTGCGGCGGTATCGCGCGCCGGTTTCCCGCGAAACCAGCGCGTGGGTGATGGCGGGGCGGCTTACGCGGTGGCGCGAGTCGCTGTGCCGCCCTTGGACAGCTGGACGCTCATGGTCATCTTCTTGCTGGCCT
The DNA here is from genome assembly GCF_042720195.1 of Nocardia sp. NPDC058497. Classification (NCBI taxonomy): domain Bacteria; kingdom Bacillati; phylum Actinomycetota; class Actinomycetes; order Mycobacteriales; family Nocardiaceae; genus Nocardia; species Nocardia sp. NPDC058497. The sequence continues at coordinate 1,788 of NZ_JBHXMY010000341.1, forward strand.
TGAACGTCGGTACCGGGCTGCTGCTGACCAGCTCCTTGTAGGTCTTGGCCGCCCAGCCGGTCAGGTAGAAGCGGCGCGGGGTGTCGTCGGCGTTGGTGAACTGGATGACCGCGTCGCGGCGGCCCAGGCTCACCGGCTGGTGGAAGTAGCCGAAGCGGAACGGCCGCACCGGCTTGCCGCGCAGCTCGGCCGCGATCGCGTCGGCGACGTAGGCGGCGGTGGGCATGCCGCTCTGGCAGGTGCCGTGGACCAGGCCCCAGGCCTGACGCACCGCGACGGCGTCGCCGACGGCGTGAATCATGGAGTGCGACAACGACTTCAGCATGGGGTCGACCACGATCAGGCCGCGCTCGTCGGTCGCGATGCCCGCCTCGGCGGCGAGTGGCGAGACCCGTACACCGCTGGTCCACAGGGTGAGGTCGGCGTCGATTCTGGTGCCGTCGGCGAGTTCGACCGCGTCGGGCAGCACCTTGGTGACGCGCAGGCCGATCGCCCGGACGATCCCGAGCCGGTCCATCGCCTTGTTCAAGTAGGCGCGGGCCTTCTCGCCCATCATCGCGCCCGGCTCGGTCGCGCTGATCAAGGTGACGCGCAGACCGGGGTGGCTCTCGGCGATCTCGGTGGCGGCTTCGATGCCGGTGAGGCCGCCGCCGCACACCGCCACCGTGCCGCCCGCGGCGGTGAGTTCGGTGAGCTTGCCTGCGAATTCGTGGGCGAGGCGCGGATCGTTGAGCGTCCACGCGTGATCGGCGACGCCGGGGACGACGGTGGTGTCGGTGGTGCTGCCGAGTGCGTAAACCAGTGCGTCGTAGGGAAGCTCACCGAAACCGTCGACGTGCACGCGCTGCGTGTCGGGGTCGATGGCGGTGGCCCAGCCCTGGACGAATTCGATGCCGGTGCCGTCGAGCAGCTCGGGGATGTGGTGGTTCGCGAGTTCCTGACCTGCGGCGATCTGGTGCATGCGCAGCCGTTCGGTGAACCGTGCCGACGGGTTGACCAGGGTGATCCGGACGTCGAGCTTGCGGGTGCGCCGGGCGAGGCGGATCGCGGCCAGCATGCCCGTGTAGCCGGCGCCGAGGACGACGATGCGGTGCGTGGTGGTGTTCATGGCGATGCTCCTTGTCGGTGGGTTGTCGATAGGACAAACGACCCCGCCGGATCGTGACAACCACACGATGTGACCTGCATCACACCACAGCGTGGATGCGTCGAAACATGCTGCTACCTGCGGAAACATCGACCCGATCAGGGTGCGGGCCAGGGGCCGATGGGGGACGCTTCCCGATGTGCGACCACGGTCGCGCTCCCTACCGTCGGGACATGGCTTCCCCTTCTCGACCCGGCCGCCTGCGCCGAGTACTGCTCGGCGCGGGCGCACTCGCCCTCACCCTGGCGCTCACGATCGCAGGCCTGGTGACCTGGACCTGGGCCGGCGCCGACGTCTCCACCGTCGGCACCACGAAATTCACCCAGCCGCTGGCGATCCCACCGCAGGCCGCATCCACCGTCGAGCCCGACGGCACCCGCGTTTTCACCCTCGATATGCAGACCGGCACAACGGAATTCGAGCCAGGCCGCGCCACCGAAACCTGGGGTTTCAACGGCAGCTATCTCGGTCCCACACTGCGCGCCGCCCGCGGCGAGAAGGTGCGGGTCCGAGTGCGCAACCAGTTGCCCGAGGCCTCGACGGTGCACTGGCACGGCATGCACCTGCCCGCGGCGATGGACGGCGGCCCGCACCAGATGGTCGAGCCGGGCACGACCTGGACGCCGGAATGGACAGTCGCACAACCAGCTTCGACGCTCTGGTACCACCCGCACCCGCACGGCGCGACCGAGGACCACGTGCGCCGCGGCCTGGCCGGCATGTTCCTGATCGACGATGGCACCGCGCTGCCGCTGCCCGACACCTACGGCGTCGACGACATCCCGGTGATCGTGCAGGACCTGCGGCTGCGCGGCAAACGCCTCGACGGCAGCCACGCCGTCTTCCGCGATATCGGATTCCTCGGCGACCGCACCATGGTCAACGGCACCCTCGCGCCGTACCAGGAAATCGGCGACGAATTGGTCCGGCTGCGACTGCTCAACGCCTCGACCGCGCGGATCTACAACTTCGCCTTCCGCGACAGCAAGCGATTCTCGCTGATCGCTGCCGACGGCGGCCTCCTCGAAAGGCCCGAATCGCTGACAGCCGTGCAGCTTTCGCCCGGCGAGCGCGCCGAGATCGTGGTGCCCATGCAGCCCGGCGAGCGCGCGGTGCTGCACAGCGAACAGCTCGACGCGGGCCTCGACTTCTGGTCCAACCGGTTCTCCGGTGGCGACGACAGGTTCGATGTTCTCGAACTAAGGGCCGCGTCCACCCTGCGCCCCTCCCCCGAGCTGCCCGCCGCACTCGTCGCGCCGTCGACGCCGGACGGCTCGGATGCCGCCGTGGAACGCACCTTCGACCTCACCCTCGCCGGCATCAACGGCTCCCCGATGGCGATGGATCGCATCGACGCGACCGTCACCCGTGGCACGACCGAGAAATGGGTGGTCCGCAATGCCGACGGGATGCCGCACAACTTCCACGTCCACGACGTGCAGTTCCGGGTGCTCGACTACGCGGGCGCCCCGCCACCACCGGCGCTGACCGGACCTAAGGACACGATCTTCCTCCCGCCGAACACGACCGCGACGCTGGCGCTGCGCTTCGACGGACCCGCCGATCCGGACACCCCGTACATGTATCACTGCCACCTGCTCTGGCATGAGGACGTGGGGATGATGGGCCAGTTCGTGGTCGTCGAGCCAGGTCAGCAGGCCGCGACACCCCCGCGGCACGCGCATTGACCCTTGCCACGCCGACCAGGCCGCGCTAAATTCATCACGTAGTGAATTCAACACTCGATGAATTGAGGCGACCATGTCGCACACCGCACTCCCGGCCGTCCAGGTCGACGGCCTGACCGTCAAACGCGGGAAACGCACCGTTCTGCACGGACTCACGCTCGATATCCCGCGCGGCTCGATCTCCGGCCTGCTCGGCCCGTCGGGCTGCGGCAAGACCACCTTGCTGCGCAGCATCGTCGGCACCCAGATCGTCGAATCGGGCACCGTCACCGTGCTCGGCGAGCCGGCGAGCAGCGCCGGGCTGCGCCGCCGGGTCGGCTACGTCACCCAGGCGCCGAGCATCTACGCCGACATCAGCGTCCGCGAGAACGTCGCCTACTACGCCGCGCTCTACGGCCGCGACCGCGACGATGTCGAGTCAGCGCTCACCGCGGTCGGTTTGCGCGAGTACGCGGACCAGCTGGGCAATCAGCTCTCCGGCGGGCAGCAGACCAGGGCGTCGCTGGCCTGCGCGCTGGTCGGCAAACCGGAACTGCTGGTCATGGACGAACCGACCGTCGGCCTCGACCCGGTCCTGCGCGTCGAACTGTGGAAGCAGTTCCGCGAATTGGCCGCGGCGGGAACGACATTGCTCGTCTCGAGTCACGTGATGGACGAGGCCGACCACTGCGATCGGCTGCTGCTCATGCGCGAGGGCAACCTGCTCGCCCAGCTCAGTCCCGACGAACTGCGCGAACGCACCGATGAGCAGAACCTCGAGACCGCCTTCCTCACCCTGATCACGATGGGAGAGAGCGCATGACCACCATGACCCTGCGCCCCTACACCGCCACCACCGGCCGGATCCTGCGGCAGCTGCGCAACGATCACCGCACCGTGGCCATGATCCTGGTGGTCCCGGCCCTGTTGATGACGTTGCTGTACTTCATCTATCAGGACGCGCCGGGAGCGCCGCACGCTCCGCTGACGATCTTCGACCGGGTCGGCATCACCATGCTCGGCATCCTGCCGTTCATCGTGATGTTCCTGATCACCGCCATCGCGATGCAGCGCGAACGCACCTCGGGCACGCTGGAGCGGCTGCTCACCACGCCGTTGCGCAAGCTGGATCTGCTGGCCGGGTACGGCAGCGCGTTCTCGCTGGCCGCCGCGGCGCAGGCGGCCGTCGCCTGTCTGGTCGCCTTCTGGCTGCTCGGTATGAACGCCGCGGGCAATCCCGGCTGGGTGATGCTGATCGCCATGGTCGACGCGATCTGCGGTGTCGCGCTCGGCCTGCTGGCCAGTGCGTTCGCGCGCACCGAATTCCAGGCGGTGCAGTTCATGCCGGTGATCGTGGCGCCGCAGATCTTCCTGTGCGGCTTGCTCGTTCCGCGCGACCGGCTGCCCGGGTGGCTGGAGGCGATCAGCAATGTGATGCCGTTGAGTTACGCGGTGGACGCGCTGCAACAGGTGTCGCTGTACGCGGAGCCGACCGCGACTATGTGGCGCGATATCGCGGTGGTCGCCGGGTTCGCGGTCGTGGCCCTGTGCCTCGGTGCGGCTACTCTGCGTCGACGGACTCCCTGAGGATCGAGGAGAGAGACACCCATGAGTGACGGCGAATCTGGTTCGGGCACAGCCAGATCCGGTCGCACCGGGCGCAGGCCCGGCAATTCCGATACGCGCGCGGCGATCCTCGACGCGGCCCGGATCCGGTTCGCCGACACCGGTTTCGACAAGACATCGATCCGGGCGATCGCCGGTGACGCCGACGTCGACCCCGCCCTCGTGCACCACTATTTCGGCACCAAGCAGCAGCTGTTCGCCGCGGTGGTGGAGTTCCCCGCCGATCCGGAGGCGACGCTGAACGCGACCGATCACGCGCCGCTCGACGAGCTCGGGCCGACGATCGTGCGCACGGTGGTCGGGGTGTGGGACTCCCCCGCCGGGCCCGGCATCGTCGCGATGGTGCGCAGCATGTTCGGCGGCGGCGAGATAAACCTGGCC
>NZ_JBHXMY010000342.1:0-6603 GCF_042720195.1 Nocardia sp. NPDC058497
AATCGATAGTAGTAGGTGGGGGTTGGTGGGCCGGGCGGGGGGGTGCGGGCCCGCGCCCCCCCCCAACGCCGAAGCATCGGACGTGGCGTGGCCCGCGGCGAGTCTTGTGGCCGAGTACATCGCTGCCGGCGATCTTGCACGGGCCAACGGTCTTATCCGTCACGCTGCGTCGTCGGCGTCGCCCGCGGAGGCGGCGATGGCGATCTCGTCATGCCGCATGGTCGGCGTACCGGACGCAGCGAAAGCAATCGTCGCCCAGGCAAAGCGCCGCGATCCTCGCGGTGTGATGGCGATCGCGTACCACCTGATCGAGGCCTCGGGCTACACCGATGCGTCCGAGTTGCTTCGGGGTGATGCGAGGCTCTCGAATGGTGAAGAGGTGTGACAAATGTGACGTATGCACGTGGCCCGCCTCCCATGCACTGGTAACGAAGCATCGGACATTCCGCGATGGTAGGAGCCATCGCAACGCTGATCCGCGCCTCCCACATGCACACGCTACCTGGATCAAAGACCCAACAGGAACTGAGAACTCGCGATGACTGAAGAGAAGCCGAATGAAGTCGCCCATCCGAGGAGGTCTTCGCCTTGGCTGCGAAGGCTGACCGGATTGCTGAAATACGGGGGCGCCCTAGTTCTGGCCTGCATGCCGGCGATCTTGCCGCTCTGGCTTCCGCAACCCCAGCCGTGTACCGACCCGGCCGTGACAGCCGAATCGGTACACGGTGATTACAGCTCGTAGCGGTTGACCCTGGAAAGTTGCCCCGCCGAGCCACCGGAATGCCCCAGATGCAGATTTGCATCTGGGGCAGTTTCGACCCGGATGCTGAAGTATACGAAGGGCCGCGGATGCCCGCATGTCGGCTGACTGTGTGAGCCGCCCACGCGGTGCGCGTGGAGGGTGGGGTGCGTCAGGAGTCGTCTGCCGATGGCCGATAGAGCGAGTGTGGTGGGAGTTCGTGCCAGGTGTGGCCATCGGGTGATTGCCGGGCGTGGACGAGATCGATGTGGTCTGTGCCGTCGGGGCCGTGGGCCAGGAGGAGTCGGCCGTCATCAGCGAGGGTGAGGTCGGTCCAGGGGCCTGGGATGTCGAACCAGAAGTCGACCAGGCGGAAGTCGTCCGAGTACTGGACCGCTTGTGGCCAGATCTGATCGAGGGCAGGTCTCGGCGTCGTCAGCACTCGGCATTCGAGTATTCCGTCGCGGAGCCAGGCGAGTGTCCCCTGGGGATTCCAGACGATGGATCGGGGAAGGAACTCCTCGTCGTGCTGTCTCTGTTCGTGCTCGTAATCGGTGACCTTCCAGGTGCCGTCGTCGTCCAGAGTGAGAACTTCTATGCCCCAGAGGCGGTTACCGTACGAGCCATCGATATCCCACGGTTGGCCTGACTCGAACCCCAACGCGAGGGTGTCCGGACCTAGAAAGCGCGCATAGGTCCATCGGTCGAAGAAGTCCACTGTGTACGGCCCGACTGTCGTGGTTGCGGAATGCAGGCGGCCTGCGGCGAACCGCCATCGGCCGTCGGGGGATTCGGCTGTCGTTGTGGGGTCGTCTGTCATCGTCGCTTCCAAAGGCGCACCTGAGGCCGGTGCTCGGCCCTCGTTCGATGGACAAGTAGATCATCGTCGCCCGCGCATGCCGTGCGGAGCACGGCAATTAGCTGATCATCTTCTCGTCTGCCCGGGCAGGAGAGCATCGCAGTGAGTCGGCAGTCGGCCTGCGCGACCTGGCTACACCGAGTTGTTCGGCGGCTTGGGTAGGTGTGAGCTCCTACGATCGGTTCGGGCGAGCACTGCATCCAGGGCATCGGCCCAGACGCGAAGCCGCTGTGCTTCTTCGGGAGACTCGGCGATGGCTTCCCAGACATCGGTACTTCGCTGAATTGTCACCGCGTACTCTCCCTTTCGTGCATTTGTATCGCTGCGTGGTCGAAGGGCGGGATATCCCGTCCGCGTGTGCTTGAGCTCGATCGAGACGAGCGGTCAGGACGTGGCGCGGACCTTGATGGCGTCGTGGGAGATGAGGACGTCGTATTCGCCGGGGGTGGCGATGACGGCGTTGCCGTAGGCGGATTTGATGAAGGGGGAGGTGTACCAGGTGCCTTCGTTCATGTCTTCGAAGAAGTCTTGGTCGGTGCCGTTGAGCATGATGTGGTCTTGGGTGGTGTGTTTGCCGTCGAGGCGTTGGCCGTATAGGCGGGTGAGTTTGTAGCCGGAGTGGAAGCCGAGGGCGTTTACCCAGGGGTGTAGTTCGACGATGTTGGCTTGTAGGACCCAGAGGTTGCCTTCGACGATGTGGGTTGTGCGGGTGTCTACCGCGCCTTCGTCGTCGAAGACGGTCAGTTCCAGGTCGAGTTGGTCGGACTGGCCGGCAACGGGTTTCGCGATGACGTGGGCGGCGGTGATTTCGCCGGTGAGGCCCAGGTAGGTCTGGAGCAGGGTGGCGATCCAGAGGAGGAGGGTGGCGACGAGGAGGAGGGCGAGGGCGGGGGCGCCTCGGGTGAGGACGGCTTTCGGGCCGCGGCGGTGGCGGGCGGCGAGGGCTGCGGAGACGAGGAGGGCTAGGGCGAGCGCGATCAGTGCTAGGAGGACGACCTGGGCGAGCCCGAAGGTCACCGGGAAACTCATGGTCTCGGTATACCCCGAATGGGGCTGTGGGATGGGTGGTCTCGTGGTTCTCGGTAGGGTGGAATTCGTGGACAAGTATCGGGTGCTCGTCGGCGTTCATCTGGTGCTCCTCGATGGGGACGGGCGGGTGCTGTTGGGGCGCAGGCGTGATACCGGGTTCGGGGATGGGTTGTTTCACGTGCCCGCGGGGCATCTCGAGGCGGGGGAGTCGGCGGTGGCGGGGCTGATTCGTGAAGCGCGCGAGGAGGTGGGGGTCGAAATCGACGCGGGGGATGTGGAATTCGCGCATGTGCTGCACAGTGCCGAGCGGGTGCAGATGTTCTTCACCGTCCGGCGGTGGCGAGGTGCTGTGACGAACTGTGAGCCGGAGAAATGTTCGGAGTTGCGGTGGTTCGAGGTGGGGGCGCTGCCGAGCGAGATCGTCGAGTACTGCCGGGTGGGTCTCGGGGAAGTGCTGACCGGGCGGGCGTTCTCCGAATTCGGTTGGCAGGGAGCCTGACTAGTCGGGCGCGGGGCGGTGACGGATCAGGAGCGCGACGGCCCGGGGCCCCCGGGGGGCGTTGCCTACGGCTATCGTCGCGGGGAGGTGCCCTCGTTACAGGTCGGGGTGGCGGAACCCGGACGACGTGTTGGCCTGGTGGCCGAATTCGGTGTCGCAAAACGCGACTCCGATGGACGGCACGCACAGGATCGATAGGCCGACGGTGGCCGAGGTGGGGCTCAGCGGGACGGCGGAGCCGACGCAGTAGCCGCTGATCGTGCCGAGTGCCAGGCAGCCGACCGCGGCATTGAGGGTTGCCGGTGGGTCGAGGACGTCGGTGGCCAGGACGAAGACCGCCAAGCCTGCCACGCTGACCGCGGCGGCCATGGGATGGGGACGGCGCAGGCCGGTCAGCAGTCCGGCGCCTAGGGCGATGACGGTGCCCACGTTGACCAGACCCGAACGGGGCAGCGTGATGACGAGACTGCCTGCCACGGCGAAACCGGTCATCAACAGCACCAGGACACCGTCGCGGTCCGGCAGGATCAGCGCGGCCACCGTGGCGGCCGCGACGACGACGATCGAGCCGACGAGCACAGACGGGATGCTCGTCTCGCGGGACGCCACGGCAAGTGACGTCATGAGAATGGTCGAGAAGGCGACGACGCCGGCGAACACGGGGGCCAAGGGAATCGCGGTGTCGGCACCGTTGCGCGGCGGGGTGGCGGTCGTGATCGCGAAGTAGGCGAGCGCGAGCACGGTGGCCGCGATGAACCACAGCGGCAGCGAGCCGGCGAGGACGCCGTCGAAGTCGGCCGAGCCCTCGTCGGTCTCGGTGAGGTCGCCGAGCACGGCGGCGGCGGGCACTGCGAACAGGTAGGCGGTCCGCAGCAGCGGTTCGGGCCAGACCACGACGGCCATCGCGCCCAGTGCCACGCCGGCGAGCAGCGCGTCGATGAAGTTGAGCGTGGCCAGCGAGAGGCCGGTGAAGTCGGCGTTGTCGCTCTGGGGGACCAGTAGCAGGTGGCTCAGGACGATGCCGGCCAGTGCGAGCAGCGCCGTCCAGCGGGCGGTGCGCCGGCTGCCGACAGCGACCGTGACCGCCGCGGTGATGACGGCGGCGAACGCGCCACCGGTCATCGCCCGCGGAATGTTGAACACCAGCAGATCGACGTGCCGCGCTTCGGCCAGGGCGGCGAAGCTGATCGGCAGCATGATCGCGAGCACCGCGACCGAGGTGGCAACGAAGACGGTGACCGCTTCGGCGGCGGAACGGAGGGTGGTGGCGCTCGGCTGCACCGACTCTCCGTTCTCCCGGACCCGGCCGGTCCCCAGCGGACCTACCTGGAGTTTATCCAGCGCGGATACCGTCGAACGGCTGCGACAACTCCACGGCTTTCGTGTCGCGGGGCAGGGCATGCGAACATGGGCGAATCAGCATGTCAGGCAAAAGATTCGGAAGGTCGGTTGATGCCGGGCGGCGTCGTGAGCTGGTTCGACAGCGGCAAGGGATTCGGATTCATCACCCCCGACGCGGGCGGGGCGGAGGTGTTCGTGGAGTACACCGAGCTGGTCGGGGCGGGATTCCGCACGCTGCGGGCCGGTCAGCGGGTGGAATTCGGGATCAGGGAGACCCGGCGCGGACCGGAAGCGCACCACGTGCGGGTCGTCTAGTAGACGGCGACGGCGTAGATCGCGAAACCGGTCGCCGCCAGTGACGCCACCGCGCTGACGGCCAGTAGCCGCGTGCTGAGCCGATGCAGCCGGTCGTGGCGGGCGCGCAGGACGAAGAAGCCGCTGGTCGGGTTGCCGTCGCCGATGAAATGCGAGGCGGCCCGCGAGGCGAGCAGCGCGTCGGCCGCCTTGGATTCGGCGATCGAGGCGGCGAACAGGGCGAGAGCGCCCGCGCCCGCGCAGAGCACGGCCGCGATGATGAAAAACAGCACGTGGATCCCCCGTGAAGACTCGGCCGGAGCCGGTGATTGCGACTTCCTCAGTGTCTCAACGGGGTACGACAGATTCAGTTCTGGCCGCTGGGCCAGAAGCGGCTCGCGCGCTGACCGTGCACCGGCCTGGCCAGGTTGGGGTCCTCGGCTTCGGTGATGCCGACCTGCATGAGCAGGATCATGGTGACCATGCTGATGCCGATGATCAGCGGGGTGAGCAGCTGGGTGGCGGTGGCGCCGGAGGCGTGGGCGACGTGGGCGCTGGTGTGCGCGCTCATCGAGAACATGCCGGTGTAGTGCATGCCGGTGACGGCCACACCCATCAGCAGGGCGGCGCCGATGGTGGCGACGAGGCCGTGGATGTGCAGGGCGAACCAGAGCGCGGCGGTGGCGGCGACGACGGCGATGACCATCGAGACAGCGACGACGAATGGGTCGTAGACGATCTCGATGTCGGTCTTCATCGCGTACATGCCGGAATAGTGCATCGCGCCGACGCCGAGACCGGTGATCGTCCCGCCCACCGGGAGGGCGGCGCTGTCCCAGCTGCGGCGCACCACGATGGACAGCCCGAGCCACACCACACCCATCGCGACGGCGGCGCTGAACAAGGTGATCGGGACGTTGTATCGGATGGTCGCGCCGTGCACGGAAAAGCCGAGCATCGCGATGAAATGCATGACCCAGATGCCGGTCCCGCCGAGTGCGATCGCGGCCGCGGTGAGCCAGCCGCCATGACTACCCGATGCGCGCGAGCGAACCATGCAACGCAGTGCCAGCATCGACCCGAGGACCGACATGAGATACGCCAGCAGCGGGGTTACCCAGCCGTAGGTGAAATGGTTGATGTCCAGCACTCTCTACTCCTTGCGTGATTTCTCCGCGCGGTGTGCGCTCCCTCACAAACTCGGAAAATACGCTGGTAGAAAATTTGCCGTACTGGGTTTCTTGAAAATGTCTAGGGATGCTGACGGTGGCCGGGCACTCTTGCGTAGAGCCGTCGATGGTGAAGCGTGCCAGTCGGTTCGGTGGAGAGCGCCGATCGAATCCGGCATCCTCGCCGCAACTGCCTCGGCATACATCGAGCATCCAAACGGTCGCTTGTGTGACGGCACCGGCCTGCGGCATCGCGGCGTTGGCTTCCTCACAGTCCGCGAAGTCGGGTGTGGAGGAATTCGTCGGATCATGGCATTGTTGAAGGCGAGACCGGGACCGGACTATTAGGACCTGGCTCGTCTACAGAAGGTTTAGAAATGGCTCAGGGCATTGTGAAGTGGTTCAACAGCGAGAAGGGCTTCGGCTTCATCGCGCAGGACGGCGGCGGACCCGACGTCTTCGTGCACTACTCGGCTGTTAGCGGCTCGGGCTTCCGCTCCCTCGACGAGGGTCAGCGTGTGGAGTTCGAGATCGGTCAGGGTCAGAAGGGCCCGCAGGCTCAGGACGTCCGCGTCCTCTGATTCTGCGCTAGACCAGCGTACGACCGTGATGCGGCGCACCGGGTGGGGCGGGTGTTGTGGTATCTGGGGGGCGGTGGCGCGGCGCGGTAGTG
>NZ_JBHXMY010000343.1:0-6602 GCF_042720195.1 Nocardia sp. NPDC058497
GCTAGTCACCACAACCCCTACATCGTCATTGTGGGGCTGGTGGCGGGCCCCCCCCCCCGGTTTCGTGTTTGTCTACCAGCTCACTTGAGCTCGGCGCTGGTCTTTCCGAGGACGCGGCGAGCCACGATCAGCTGCTGGATCTGCTGGGTGCCTTCGAAGATGTCGAGGATCTTCGAGTCGCGGCCCCACTTCTCCAGGAGCAGGCGCTGGGAGTAGCCCACGGTGCCCGCGAGTTCGACGGCCTTGAGGGTGACGTCGGTGCCGGTGCGGCCTGCCTTGGCCTTCGACATGGAAGCCTCGAGGGAGTTGGGCTTCTTGTTGTCGGCCATCCAGGCGGCACGCAGGGCCAGCAGGTAAGCCGACTCGTAATCGGCTTCCATGCGCAGGAATTCGGCCGCGGCGGCGTGCTGGTTCATCGCGGGGGTGTCGTAGGAGATCTCGACACCGGCCTCGGTGAGGATGGTGCGCAGTTCCTCGAGCGCGGCGCGGGCGACACCGATGGCCATGGCGGCCACCAGCGGGCGGGTGTTGTCGAAGGTCTGCATGACCCCGGCGAAACCCTTCTCCACGTTGACTTCCGGCGAGCCGAGAATGTTGTCGGCGGGGATGCGGCAGTCCTGCAGCAGCAGCACGGCGGTGTCGGAGGCCTTGATGCCGAGCTTGTGCTCGAGCCGCGCCACCGACAGACCCGGAGCGTCACGCGGGACGACGAACGACTTGATCGCCGCACGGCCCAGGCTCTTGTCGACCGAGGCCCACACCACGACGTGGGTGGAGCGCTCACCGGCGGTGACGAAGATCTTCTCGCCGTTGAGGACCCACTCGTCACCGTCGAGGACGGCGGTGGTGGTGACCGCGGCGGAGTCGGAACCGAAGGACGGCTCGGTGATGGCCATCGAGGCCCACACCTTGCCGAAGCGGGCCAGCTGCTCGTCGGTGGCGACCGCGGCGATCGCGGCGTTGCCCAGGCCCTGGTAGGGGATGGTCAGCATCAGGCCGACGTCGCCCCACGAGGTCTCGAGCGCGTTGAGCAGCGCGGACATGTTGCCGCCGTTGGCGTTGGCGAGAAGGTCGGTGTCGCCGCCCTCGTCGTTGCGGCCACCCGCGGCGCCACCGATCTTCTGGGTGCCGGAGTCGGCCAGGCCCTCGATCATGGCGGCCATGGTGTCGAGCTCGACCGGGTATGCGTGCTCGGCGAGGTCGTACTTGCGGGAGACGGGACGGAAGATCTGGGAGGCGACCTGGTGGGCCTGGTTGGCGCTCGCCTTCAGCTTCTTGGGGAGTTCGAGGTTGATCATGGAATTCTCCTGGGTATCGAAGACGGACCGACTAGACCAGCACCACGCCCTCGGCAACGCCGATGGCTCGCAGGTCGCGGTACCACCGCTCGACCGGGTGTTCCTTGGTGAAGCCGTGGCCGCCGAGCAACTGCACGCCGTCCAGACCGATCTGCATGCCCTTGTCGGTGGCGAGCTTGCGCGCCAGCGCCGCCTCGCGGGCGAACGACAGACCCTGCTCCGCGCGTGACGCACCCCGCAGGGTCACGAGACGGAGACCGTCGAGCTCGATCGCCATGTTGGCCACCATGAACGCGACCGCCTGGCGGTGCGAGATGGGCTCGCCGAACGCCTCGCGCTCGTTCACGTAGGGGATCACGTAGTCGAGCACGGCCTGGCCGGTGCCGATCGCCAGCGACGACCAGCCGAGCCGGGCCAGCTGCACCGCGTCGGTGTACTCCTCGGCGCGCGCCTTGGCGTCACCGTCACCGAGCACGGCGTCGGCGCCGACGGCCACGTTGTCCAGGACCAGACGGCCCAGACCGGCGGCACGCAGACCCATGCTCGGGTCGGCCTCGACGGACAGGCCCGCGGTGTCGGACTCGACGATGAACAGCGCGGGGCGCCCGTCGAGTTCGGCGGCCACGATGAACAGTTCGGCATCGGCGGCGGCCGGGACCAGGCTCTTCACGCCGTTGAGGCGGAAGCCGCTGGGGGAGCGGGTGGCCTTGGTCTGCAGGGCGAACGGGTCGAACAGCGCGCGCGGCTCGTTGATCACCACGGACGCCTGCGGCACGTTCTCGCCGGTGAAGGCGGGCAGGTAGGTCTGCTGCTGGGCGTCGGTGCCCCACTGAGACAGGGCGACGGCCACGCCGCTGGGCGCCAGGATCGGCAGCGCCAGACCCATGTCGCCGTGCGCGAGAGCCTCGGCCACCAGGGAATTGGTGACCGCGCCACGCTCGGAGGCCGCGCCTTCCAGCTCCTCGGGCACGTTGATCAGGGTGATGCCGAGTTCGGCGGCGCGCTCGAGCAGGTCACGCGGCGCCTTGGCGGCGTTGTCGGCCTCGTAGGCGGCCGGGCGCAGGATCTCGCCGGCGAAGTCCTTCACGGTCTCGACGATCATCTGCTGCTCGTCGGACGGGGTGAGGTCGAAGTAGTCCTTGGTCTTGGCCTCGTTGTCGGGCAGGCGCTTGGGCTGGCCGCCGCCGGTGACCTTGGCGAAGGTGCGAGTGGCCGCGCCCAGGGTGCGGAAACCGGTCTTGGTGCCCTCGTAGGTGACGCGTTCGATGGGCTTGCGCAGGTTGTACTTCTCGGCGAGCTCCGACCCGGTAATGGTCGTCAAAGCGCGCATCGCGGCGCCCATCCAGTCCCGCTTGGGCTGGCTGAGACCGACCGCGGACGTGTCGTTCGGACGTCGCTTCGTCGCGCTGTCTCGAGTGCTCATCATCACCTGATTTCCTCGGCTGTTCGGGGCGCTTGTGACCCCAGCTATCTTACTCCTCGGTAAGTCTATCTTACTCTGGAGTAAGAAGCTCGTCGACGGCCATGGGATCGGGGATTTCGTGTCAGTCTGGACGAGTGACCGTGATCGCGTCGGTTTTCGCCCTGGTTCTGTTGATCACCACGACGCGCTACGGCTACCACCGTGACGAGATGTACTTCCTGGCCGCGGGCCGCCGGCTGGACTGGGGGTATCCCGACCAGCCGCCGCTGACCCCCGCGCTGGCCCGGCTGATGGCCGCGATCGACCCCGATGCGCTGTGGGTATTGCGGCTGCCCGCGATCGCCGCCGCGACCTTCGTCGTGGTGTGCGCGGGGCTGATGGCGAAGGAGCTGGGTGGGGGACGTGGCGCGCGGGCGCTGGCCGCCGGTGCCGTGGCGAGCGCGGCCATGGTGCAGGCGGCGGGTCACCTGTTCGGGACGACGGTGTTCGATCTGGCGGCGTGGTCGCTGATCTGTCTGCTGATGCTGAAGCTGCTGCGCGGGGCCGATCCGCGGTGGTGGCTCGCGGTCGGTGCGGTGGTCGGGCTCGGTGTGGAGAACAAGGTGCTGGTGGTCGTGCCCGTCGGTACGCTCGCGGTCGCGGTGCTGCTCACCCAGCAACGAAAGGTGTTCGCCACCAAGTATTTCGCGGCGGCTGTTGCGATCGCGGCGTTGATCGCGGCGCCGTATCTATGGTGGCAGGCGGCCAACGGCTGGCCGCAGTGGGCATTGAGCCGGGCTATCGCGGGCGGTTCGTCGGGGACCTCTGATTCGCCGATCATGTTCGTGCTCTTGCAGTTCGGATTGTTCGGCCCGCTGTTGGTGCCGCTGTGGGGCTACGGTCTGTGGCGGTTGTGGCACTCGCGGTACCGGGCGTTTCCGATCGCCTACGGTCTGCTGTTCGTGCTGTTTCTGGTGGCGGGCGGCAAGGCGTACTACCTCGGCGGGATGTATCCGGTGCTGCTCGCGGCGGGGTCGGTCGGACTCGCCCAGGCGCTCGGTGATCGGGGAAAGCGCTGGGCGACAGCGGGTTCGGTGATCGCGCTGAACGCCGCAATGTCAGCGGTGCTGTTCCTGCCCGTGCTTCCGGTCGCGCAGGTGCCCGGCTCGCCCGTCCTCGCCGTGAACTACGACGCGGGGGAGACGATCGGCTGGCCCCGCTTCGTCGCGCAGATGGCGGCGGCCCGCCCACCGGGTGCCGCAGTACTCACCGCGAACTACGGCGAAGCAGGCGCCATCGAGCGCTACGGCGCCGAATACGGTCTGCCGACACCGTATTCGGGCCACAACGCCTACTGGTGGTGGGGTCCGCCGCCGGACACCGCGACCACGGTGCTCACCGTCGGCATCGACCGGGACCGCCTCACCGGCCTGTGTTCGATCGTCGAAGCGGCGGGCGTGCTCGACAACGGACTCGGCATCGACAACGACGAACAGGGCGAACCGCTGTTCATCTGCCGCGACCCGATCCGGCCGTGGTCGCAGGTGTGGCCGCAGCTGCGCTCCCTCGGCTGACGTCGCGCTACAGGCCGCGCCGGGCGAGGAATTCGAGCAGGACCTTGCGCCATTCGTCGGGCTGCTCAGCCGTGACAACGTGGCCGGTGCAGACGCCGATGGCGGGGACCCGATGACGAGTCCCCGCCATCGCGGCGGTTGGTGGCGGGACTACTCCCTGACGTAGAAGCGCAGGGTGAGATAAGCGGTCACCGCGGCGAAGACGATGCCGATGGGCGCGATCGTCAGCGCCACCACGGCGATGTCGTCACCGGTGATCCGCGGGAAGACATTGCTGTCGAACAGCGGGCCCAGCGCCCGATCGATGACCAGCGGCCGGGCGATAACGAGCCCGAGGATGGCCAGCACCGAACCGGCGAACGCGGCCGCCACCGCCTCCAAGAGGAACGGCAGCTGGGTATACCAGCGCGTCGCGCCGACCAAGCGCATGATGCCGACCTCCGTGCGCCGCGTGTACGCGGCGATCTGCACCATGTTCAACACCAGCAGCATCGCCGCCAGCGCCATCACCAGCGCCAGGCCGAACGCGGCATTGCGCAGCCCGTCGAACAGGCTGACCAGCCGGTCGACGAACTCCTTGTCGTTGGCGACGATCCGCACACCCTGCCTGGTCGCGAAGCTGTCGTAGATGTGCTGGTACTGATCGGCGTCGGTCATCTTGACCCGCAGCGAGGCGGGCAGCGGTGAGTCGGCGATGTACTGCACCATCTCCGGCTGATCGGCGAACAGCTTCTTGGCCTCCTCGAGCGCGTCGGCGCGGTTGAGGAACTGCACGCTCTCCACGCCCGAGGTGTTCTTCAGGTCGGCGAGCAGCGTCTTGCATGGCTCGGCGGCGCAGTCGGGGTCGGTGTCGGAGACGGCGTCGTCGAGGTAGAACCGCACCTCGAGCCTGCCGATGAAGAAGTTCTCGGTCTTGTCGGCCATCCGCACCGACAGCATGCCGCCGCCGAGCATCATCAGCGAGACCGCGGTGGTCAGGATCATCGCGACGGTCATCGTCAGATTGCGGCGCAGACCGTCGGCGACCTCGGTGAACAGGAAACTCAGTCGCATTATCGTCCCACCCCGTAGACACCGGTCGCCTCGTCGCGCACGAGTCTGCCGTGGTCGAGCTCCACCACCCGCCTGCGCATCGCGTCGACGATGTGATTGTCGTGCGTCGCCATCAGCACGGTCGTGCCGGTGCGGTTGATCCGTTCCAGCAGCGACATGATGTCGGCGCTGGTGTCGGGGTCGAGGTTGCCGGTCGGCTCGTCGGCCAGCAGCACCAGCGGCCGGTTGACGAACGCGCGCGCGATCGCCACGCGCTGCTGCTCACCACCGGACAGTTCCGAGGGCAAGCGGTTGCCCTTGCCGCCGAGCCCGACCATGTCGAGCACCTCGGGCACGGTGCGTTCGATGAACTGCTGGCGTTTGCCGATCACCTCGAGCGCGAAGGCCACATTCTGCTCCACGGTCTTCTGCTGGAGCAGCCGGAAGTCCTGGAAGACGCACCCGATCCGCTGCCGCAACTTCGGCACCTTGCGCCCCGGCAACCGGTCGACCCGGAAATCGGCGACCCGGATCTCGCCCGAGGTCGGCGCTTCCTCCTTGAGCAGCAGCCGCATGAAGGTCGACTTTCCCGAACCGGACGGGCCGATGATGAAGACGAATTCGCCTTTGTCCACCTCGACGGAGACGTTGTCCAGCGCCGGCCGCGTCGATGTCTTGTACGACTTGGAGACGTTGCGCATGGTGATCACGGGGAGCCAGTGTAGCCAGCGAACCCTTGCGGTGACCGGGCCCCGAGGCCGTCGGCGAGGCGGCGAGCAATCCTATGGCGTCGGATCGACCCAGGTGGGGACGGCGTTGAGCAGCGACACCGGGCCGGTGTTCGCGGTCTCGGCGGGCTTGACGAACAGGTAGACGACGAACGTGGACACCCAGGTGGCCATCAGGATCGCCGTCGACTTACGTGGTTTCACTGATTCCTTCCTTACGCAGGGCCGCGGCGACGCGTACGCGCAGTTCGCGCCCCACTTCGAATTGTTTGCCCGGCAATGTGCGGGCAACCATCCGGATGTTCATCACGTCGAGCGAGAGATCTTCCACACCCATCACGGACGGTTCGTCGAGCAGCAGTGGCTTGAGGCGGCGATCCTGGTAGGCCTTGGTGCAGACCTCGTGCAGGATCTCGTTGATCTTGGTGATGTCGGCCTGCGCCGACACCGGTACGTCGATCGCGGCGCGGGCCCAGTCCTTGGACAGGTTGGTCACCTTCACGATCTGCCCGTTGGGGACGATGATCACTTCGCCGTCGGAGTTGCGCAGGGTGGTGATGCGCAGCGT
>NZ_JBHXMY010000344.1:0-6591 GCF_042720195.1 Nocardia sp. NPDC058497
TGGCGGAGGGTGACTGCGATCATTATGTGGTCGACCCGGATGTGGCGTTCCTCGGTGGTCGGCCGCGCACCCAGCCACCGCTGCGGGTTCTGGACGACGTTCCAGACCTGCTCGTTCAAGGATTCGCGGAGTTCGGCGACCGGCTTGAGGTTGTCGTATTCGTTGTTGTCCCACCGGTTCGCGACACGGCGGGCCAGCGCCTTGATGCGGCTCCCGTGCTCGGGGAAGACCGAGGCGTGCGACTTGAGTTTGAGGAGGGCTTGCCACTTGTCGCGGAATTCGACGACAGCCTGTGAGATGCCTTCGAACAGTTCGGTCTTGCGGTACACCGGGCAGGACTCACCTGCGCGGTTCGCGATCTCCGGATCGGCGACGTGCGCCAGCAGTTTGTTGAGTTCCTCGATGGTGCGGCGGCCTGCGTTGTTGGTCGGCTTGAGCTGCTTGTGGATGCCGCCCACGAAGAACGCGCCGTGCTCGAGGCGCAGTTGCAGAACGCGTTCCGCCGACTCCAGGGCCGGGTTGACCTGGCGGCCCTCGGCTCGGAGCTGGCTCAAGACGTTGTGCAGTGACTGACGGACATGTTCCTCGCGCTCGGTGAACGTGTCGAGGTTGTCACCCTTGACCTGGTCGAAATGGGTGAACAGGAAGTGCAGTTTCGCCGAGTGGCCGGAGATGGCAACGCTTTTCAGGGCGGCGGCAGCGGCGGCCTGCATGGGTTGCTGGGCATTGTCGACGAGCAGGACGGCGTCGACCTGGTCGAGTTGGCGGGAGATGCGGGTCGACAGTGGCGAGGCGTGGGATTTCGCGTGGCCGAGGCCTTCGCCATCGATGAGGACCAGGCGCGGGCGGGTGTCGGCCCACTTGGGAACGAACGGGCCGCTGACGCGGACCGCGCTCACCAGCGGGGTGAGGAGACGGCCGAAGAGTTTGGCGTTGTTGCCGGTGAAACGGGTGATGGTGGTGAGGAATTCGGCGCGATCGGTGCTCTCCAAGGCCCACAGGATGGGCCAATCGCGGGAGTCGTAGCGCAGTTCGCCGATATCGATGGCCTCGAACCGCTGCATCAGCTCGGTGAGGAGCATGTTCACGATCTGGGTGAAGCGGGGGTTGCGCGGGAGGTCGGAATCGGCGTTGCGTTCGATATGTTTGGCGACTTCGTCGGCGGGCACCGTGTAGGCGGTCTCGAGGGCGTACTCCTCGGCCATCAGCCGGATCGACTGGACAGCGGACTTCAAGGCGCGCGCGGTGGCCGCCTCGTCGATCTGGCCGAAATCGTCGGGGTCCAGGTCGTCGTCTTCGTCGTCCTCGTCTTCGTCGTCGATAACATCGTCGGCAGAGACGGCCTGGATTCGGCCCAGGGCGTAGCTGAACCGGAACCGCTGGTTCACGTGGTCGAGCAGCTTGCGGCCGACGACGGCGTCATCCTTGCCCGCGTAGGCCGCCAGGGCGGCCTCGACGACGTTCTCCTGGAGGTGCCCTTCGATGACGTCACGTGGCGCAAAGGTCACCGCGGCGCGGAATGTGGGCTCGTCGCTGACGATCACCTCCATGTCGGCGACCGTGGTTTTCGCGGTGGAGGTCGACGGGAACTTCTCCGTCTTCGGGTTGGTGCCGAGCAGCTGACGGACGACTGTCGTCTTGCCTGCACCGGTGGTACCGAGCAGCAGCACCTTTCGGTAACCGTCGGTGCTGGTCGGCAGTGGTATGGACCGCTCACGCAAGGACAAGGAATCAGTCTTGGAAAGGTCCACGCCCCCGTTGGCCATGTCGCTGTCACCTATCTTGCTGCAGTCGGCTGGTGGGTCCAGCCACGGCAACTCTAAAAGCGGCTGAAAACTATGTCAAACGATTTGCGCCGCGTGCTTTGATGGCGTGACATCGACCGAATGGTTTGGCTGACAGTCGGTCTGGGTAAACATAATGCCTCCGCCGCCTGTGTTCCTTTCATCCGGTATTTTGTTCCTTCGATCGAGAGGCACGGAGGGGTGATGGTGGCGCTGAAACCACAGGTTGTCGGTGGTCGGTATCAGCTGACCAGCCAGATCGGCGCCGGCGGTATGGGTCAGGTGTTCGCCGGATATGACCGCCACCTCGAACGCCCCATCGCGGTGAAGCTCACCAGGCCGGACCTGGATACGGATCCACAGTGGACCCAGCGGTTCATTCGGGAAGCGCGGCTGATGGCCCGCTTGGTGCATCCCGGGCTGCCTGCGATCCACGATGCGGGGATCGAACCGGGTCCGCCCGAACGGCCATACCTGGTGATGGATTTCGTGCACGGTGTGTCACTGGACCGGATCGCCGGGTACCGCAGCATGTTGCCGGTCGGGGTGGTCGCCTCGATCGGCGCACAGGTGGCGGCGGTGCTGGCGGCAGCACACCAGCAATCCATCTTCCATCGTGATCTGAAACCCTCCAACGTGATGCTGTGTCCGGACGGGACGGTGAAGGTCCTCGATTTCGGGTTGGCGGTGCTGCTGGACAGTGATGTCTCGCGGCTCACCTCCACCGGCAATACCCTCGGGACGCCCGCGTACATGGCGCCGGAACAGATCAATGGTGACCCGGTCGTGGCACAGACCGACCTGTACTCGCTGGGCTTGGTGCTCTACGAGTTGCTCACCGGTGCGCAGGTGATCACGGGGAGCACGCCGTTCTTGTTGTGGCGCAAGCAGATCGAATTGGTACCACCGGAGGTCTCGACGCTGCGCCGTGATGTTCCGCGTGATGTCGTCGCACTGTTGTCGGACATGCTCGCCAAGGATCCACGGCAGCGGCCGCGCGACGCGACGGCCGTGCACAGCACCCTGCAGCGGCATGTCGGCGGGCTCGACGAGCTCGACGATGTCCGGGAGCCAACCAGCCCGGCGCGACTGTATGCGCAAGCGCTGGTGACACCCCCGAGCTATCGAACAGCTCGCACACTGATCGCGCCACCGGCCGACATCGCCTTCACCGAGCCGCGCACCGCGCCCACCGTGCAAGGGTTCGGCGACGACGGGCGTAGCAGCGCCGACCGGCACTTCGACGCCGGTGAGTTCGCGATGGCGGCTGAGCTGTATCGAACGCGCGCCGAGGAACTCACCGCCGCGAACGGGCCGTATGACGAGCAGGCGATGTACTGCGTCCAGCGCCTTGCCATCTGCCAACTGCGCCTCGGGAATCCGAAGGCCGCCCTGAATCGGCTCAAGCGGTTGCACCAGCAGATGTCGGTGCGATTCGGTGCGCAGGACCCTCGCGTCATCGAGCTGGCGACCCAGATCGACGGCATCCACGTTCGCTGAGCACATCGGTTGCTCACTACTGTCATTGGAGGATTCGGGTGATCGACACCGCGAACGGGGAACCGATTCCCGCCGATCTCGTCGGTCGTGGTGCACGGCTGTTCGATTTCCTGGCGCATGCCCAGCAGCTGCGGGTGAGCCGGATCAAAGACATCGCCACCTATCAGCGTGACGGTGAGGTCATCTGGGTGGACGATCTCCCACCCGATCCCGCCGTCACCTATCAGCCGGCCGAGCCGGGTGCGCCGTTCCTCATCGTCGAGAAGACACAGGTTCCACCTGCTCCGGCGCCGCCGCGGATCCTGCGTGACTGGCTGGCCGGGACGATCGACAATCCTGAAGCCGAGCCCGATCTCGAGCCGCGTCGGTTCGATGCCGACGGAACGGAACTCGAACTCGCTGACCACCCGGACGTCGCCACGGCTTACGCGGAATGGCTGCCGCGGTGGCGGGAGTGGGCGCCGGTGGCGCGGCTCAAGCATGTCGTGCTCGCGCTGTATCGTACTCTGTACGAGGTCTATACCCGTTATGAGGGCGAGCGGGAGACCTTCGAGATCGTCTTCGCGCTGGGTCTGCTCACTTGGCATGGCAGCGCGGTCGGATCGGTGCGTCGGCACGTGCTCACGGTGCCGGTGGCGGTGCGGTTCGACTCCGGTTACGGTGCGCTGTCGGTCGCGCTGGATCCGGCGAGTACCGGCTACACCCCGGAACTGCAGGACATCGTCGAGGCAGGTCAGATGTCGGCGCCCGGTGATCTGCAACGGGCCGAGGAACAGGCCAGAACCGGTGACGTGGACGCCTTCGACCGGGACGACATCGCAGCCCTGGTCAGGATGTTCGTCAACTGCATCAATCCCGACGCCGAATACCGTGACGATCTCTCGCCTGGGGCCGCGACTCCGAGTCCGATCGCCTACTACGCGCCCGCGATCGTGCTGCGCAAACGCAGCAACCGGGGCATGGTGAAGGCACTGCGGGCCGTCGCCGACAACATCAGGAATACCGGATCGTTGCCCGCGGGCATGGTGAACCTCGTCGATCCCGATCATGAGCCAGCCGTGACCGGATGTGACGACGCAGGCGCGATCGTCCACGACGGTCCGGACAAGTTTCTCCCGTTGCAGCTCAACGACGTTCAGCTGCGGATCCTCGACCACGTCGACAACCATGCGCACACCCTGGTCCAGGGCCCGCCCGGCACGGGCAAAACTCACACGGCGGCCGCGCTCATCACCCACTTGCTCGCGCAGGGCAAACGGGTCCTGATCACCGCGCACACCGACCGGGCGTTGCACGAGGTGCGGCACCGGTTGCCCGACGAGATCAAACCGCTGTGCGTGACCGTCGTCGGTGATTCCCGCACAGAGCTCGAAGAACTGAAGACGTCGGTGAATCGGATCAATCAGGCTGCCGCCGACCATGATCCGGCCCGGTCGAAGCGCACGGCAGCCGCCACTCAGGCGAAGATCGAGGAACTGCGCCGCATTCGTGGCGGCTTGCATCGCGAACTGCTCAGCCTGCGGGAACGGGACATCACCGAACACCGGATCGGTGGGCGAACCGGCACTGTCGCCGACATCGCAACGCAGTGGTGCGCGGGCCGAAACGAATTCGACTGGACTACAGGGCTACTCGCAGCCGGTGCGGCGGAGCAATGCCCATTCTCGGTGGACGAGCTGACCGAATGGCTCGCGCTACTTCGAGACTCTGATCTCGCCGACCCCGAAGCTGCGGCACCGGACCTGGTCGCGGCTGCCGACCTGCCCATCGCGGACGACTTCGCACAATGGCATGCGCGAGAACGGGAAGCCGGTGAACAGCGGGAGTCGTATTCGCATCATCGTGGAACGCATGTTGTCGGTCAGCTGACGGCGCTGTCGCCGGAGGCGCGTGCCGAGCTTAGTCGCGCGGTGGCGGAGCTGGACAGCCAAGCCAAGGATTTCGCCAGTCGCCCAGATGCCTGGATGCGCGCGGCCCCCGAAGCGATCCGAGCCGGTCACCAGCACAGTTGGCATGGATGTGCGCAGACCGTCGACGCACTCATCCCGCAGATCGACGCGGCGCTCGAGACGATCGGATATACCGACGTCCAGGTGGCCGACGTCGATCTCGCACCGATGCTCGCGCTGGCGGAAAACCTGCGCCGACATATCGGGCAGGGCGGCAAATTCGAGGTCAAAACCGACGGTAGCCCGAAGCTGGGATTCCTCACCCCGCGAGTGGTCAAAGACGCGCAGCCGTTGTTCGAGCATGTCCGGGTCGACGGCCGGATGCCGACCAAGGTCGAACAGCTGACCGCTTTCCTGGAAACCCAGAACTGCCGACGTCTCCTCGGCCAGCTCGATGCCGCCTGGCCGATGCCGATCCCCGTGGCCGGAACCTTGCGTGACCGTGTCGCCGCGCACCGTGCGGCGCGGACCTTGCTCGGTCGGATTCTGGGTTACGGTGACCGGCTGGCCGCAACCGGTAACGCATTGCGGGACATCGGGGTTGCGGTGCCCAACTGGGCGAAGCCGGACGAAGTCGCGCACCTGCTCGAAGCGTTCGCCGCCGTCGAAGCCGAGCTGGCGTGGCAGCAGACCGGTGTGCCGCTGGCTCGCCTCACCGACCAACTCGACAGCTGGTGCCGAGATCCTCGGGCGACCGACAACCTGCACGAATTGGCCGCCGCCGTCCGCGAGCGAGATGTCGCCGCATACCGGCTGGCCGGCGAGCGACTCACCCAGCTGCACCGGCTCCGGCACGCTTTTGCGCGTCGCCGTGAACTCGACGCCACAATCTCCGAGCAAGCCGACCTGCACGCCGCCGTGACCGCAGACCCGGACAATCCCGAGTGGACCGGCAGGTTCGCCGAGTTCCCTGCAGCGTGGCAGTGGAATGCCATCGGCAAGTGGCTGACCAGCCACAACGTGGGCGAGGTCAATGATCTGTGTCGCCGTCTGGACGGTGTCGAGGAGCAGCTGCGGGTGCAGGCGACGATCCTTGCTACCACCAGAGCGTGGGACCGCGCGGTGGACAGGCTCACCAACAAGGCGCGGGCCGACCTGCTGCAGTACTCGCAATTGGTCAAGGATCGGGGTAAGGGCACCGGCCAGCATGCGGCACGCAAGCTGGTCGGCCTGCAGCGGGCACTGGCGGAATGCAGGCCCGCGGTGCCGGTGTGGATCATGCCGATCTATCGCGTGGTCGAGCAGTTCGAAATCAAACCGGACATGTTCGATGTGGTCGTCGTCGACGAGGCCTCGCAGGCAGGCGCCGCCGGGGGGGGGGGGGCAAAAAAACAAACCCCCCGAGGACAGGTAGGGAG
>NZ_JBHXMY010000345.1:0-6556 GCF_042720195.1 Nocardia sp. NPDC058497
TCACCGGCCCGTCCGCGGGTTGCGGTATTTAAATACCCCACCTACGCTCGGGGCCATGGTGCGTCTCCCCCTCAGCCCGGCCCAGGTCGAAGCAGGCCGTCGCCTCGGCCGCCGCCTGCGCTCCGCGCGCGGCGAGCGTGACCTCACCGAGGTCGCCCACGCGGCGGGCATCTCCCCGGAGACGCTGCGCAAGATCGAATCCGGCCGCCTGCCCTCCCCCGCCTTCGGCACCGTCGTCGGCCTCGCGGAGGCGCTGTCGCTCCCACTGACCGAGCTCGCCGAGGTCTATCGCGCCGAGCAGGTCGCCGAATCCGCCTGACCCGCCCGGGTTTTCGGCTCAGTCGCGGAGCGTGAGAATGCTCGGCCCGTCGGCGGTGACCGCGATCGTGTGTTCGCTGTGCGCGCACCGTGATCCGTCGGCGGAGCGAATCGTCCACCCGTCGGCATCGGTCACGACCTTCGCGGTGCCCGCCGCGAACCACGGCTCGATCGCCACGGTGAGTCCGGGACGCAAGCGGAAGCCACGACCGGCCCTGCCCGCGTTGGCCACGTGCGGATCCTCGTGCATGGTCCGGCCGATGCCGTGACCACCGAACTCGGTGTTGACCGGATAGCCGTAGTCGTGCGCGACCGCCGCGATGGCGGCGGAGATGTCACCGATGTGGTTGCCGGGCCGCGCGGCCGCGATCCCGGCGGCGAGTGCTTCTTCGGTGGCCTGGACCAGCCGCTGATCGGCCGGGTCCGGCGCGCCGACGATGGTGGTCACCGCGGAGTCGGCGGCCCAGCCGTCGATGGAGACGGCCAGGTCGGCGGTGAGCACATCGCCGTCACACAGGACATAGTCGTGCGGAAGTCCGTGCAGCACAGCGTCGTTGACCGCAAGGCACACGGTGTTGCGGAACGGCCCGCGACCGAACGAGGGCGCGTAGTCCCAGTAGCACGACACCGCGCCGCGCTCGCGGATCCGTTCCCGCACATACATTTCCAGCTCGAGCAGGTTCACGCCGACGGCAGCCTTCGCGTGCACGCCTGCCAGCACATCGGCCACGAACCGGCCGGTCACCCGCATCCGCTCGATCTCCGCGGGTGACTTCAGCTCCACCATCACGCCTCCAGTTGGTATTTTCATACCAGCCTAATGGTGGCGGTATAAAAATACCAATCGAGCGTTCAGCGGTTCAGGTTGCCCATGTCCACCGGGATCTGCGCGCCGGTGACCTGTCCGGCCTCGTCCGAACACAGCCACGCCACCGCGGCGGCGATCTCCTCGGGCTCGGTGAGGTAGGTGGGCAGCGCGTTCATGAAGATCGGCGACAGGGTGGCCGCGTGCTTCTCGAACAGCGGGCCCATCTCCGCCATCTGCATGCCGGTGGCCACACCGGCCGGGTGCACGGTGTTGACCCGGATCTTGTGCTCACCGAGTTCGTTGGCCATCGTCTTGGCCAGGCCGGTGATGGCGTGCTTGGTGGCGACATAGTGGCCCGTGAACGGAATGCCCTTGAGCCCGGCCACCGAGCTGATGAACACCATCGCGCCGCCCTCACCCTGCTCGATCAGGTGCGGAATCGCGGCTTTCGCGGTATGGAAGACGCCGGTCAGGTTGACATCGACCGTCTCCTGCCACTGCTCGGCGGTGATCTCCCACGACATCGCGGCCGAACAGATACCGGCGTTCGCGACGACGACGTCGAGCCTCCCGAACTGCTCGATCCCGGCCGCCAGCGCCGCCGAGAGCGCGGCGAAATCGCGGACGTCGACCTTGCTCGCGGCGATCTTGCCCCCGGCCGCTTCGACGAGGCGAACGGTCTCGGCCAGGTCCGCTTCGGTGGCGCCCGCGTAGCTGGTGCTGGCGAAGTCCGCGCAGACGTCGATCGCGATGATGTCAGCGCCTTCCTCCGCGAAGCGAACCGCCTCGGCCCGGCCCTGACCTCGGGCCGCGCCGGTGATGAAGGCGACCTTGCCCTCGTAGCGTCGCGTCATGTCCTACTACCTCCGAACGTCGATGTGCACTATGAACACCACACCATTGCCTGGCGTCTCGCGGTGCGGAATCGGCGGATTGGCCGGAGTCCAGGTAGGTCAGTCGCGAGCGAAGGTCGCCCACGCCCGGACGACGACCTCGCCCGCGGCATCGGCGCCGGCCAGGGTGACGTCGACGCGCGATTCACCGTCCTGCACATAGCTTTGCGTGACATGCCCCGAGCAGGTCATGACATCGCCGGGCGGCAGCGGACGCACGACCCTGGTGCGAAAACGGCGGATGTTCTCCGCGCCGAGCCAGTCGGTGGCATAGGTGGCCAGCAGCGCGGCGGCCTGCGGCGAGGCCGGTTCGCCTGCCACGGGTCCGGCGGCGGCCCATGATTCGGCGACGAGGCCGCCGGTGCGGTCGAAGTAGCGGGTCAGCGACTCCGCGGCCGTGACAGCGGGCTTGTCCACCGGGTCGCCCGCGATCGAGCGGATCGCCGTCAGCTGGTCTCCCGCGCGCGGCGGCGGGCCGAAGAACCGGTGATCGGTCTCCACCCGTTCGCCCGCCACGGCGCCGAATCCGTCGGCGGGCAGGAAGGTCGGCGGGACCACCGGCCGGTCGGCGAGCCGGTAGGCCGGATTGTGGGAGCGCGCCGCCTCGGCGAACGACCGGATGGCATCGGTCTCCAGAACCACCGCGACGTTACCCATGATCATTCCTCTCGTCCTGCCTGCAGGTTCCGTCACGCTATGGCCGCGCGCGGGCTGTGATCGGTTCCTCTCCCGCTGTTCGGGACACCGGCCGTCCGCGCCGAAAACATGTCCGCTGACCGGGAACACGGCAGCCCGACGACCCCCTCGCGGCGTGACGATCAGCACAGC
Organism: Nocardia sp. NPDC058497; assembly: GCF_042720195.1. NCBI lineage: Bacteria > Bacillati > Actinomycetota > Actinomycetes > Mycobacteriales > Nocardiaceae > Nocardia > Nocardia sp. NPDC058497. Next base: position 2,848 of record NZ_JBHXMY010000345.1, read on the forward strand.
TCATCCCCACTCCGTCCGATACATGGAGGTTTCGATGCCGGAGAACCCGCCGAACGGCCGATCACTGGACGCCACCGCCGACTATCGCCAGATCGAGGCCGCTGCCGCGCCGACCCGCTTCGCGCGCGGCTGGCACTGCCTCGGCCTGCTCTCGTCGTTCCGCGATGGCAAGCCGCACGAGGTGAAGGCTTTCGGCACCACCCTGGTGGTGTTCCAGTCCGAATCCGACGGCACGCTGCACGTGCTCGACGGATTCTGCCGCCATATGGGCGGCAACCTGGCGCAGGGCACCATCAAGGGTGACTCGATCGCCTGCCCGTTCCACGACTGGCGCTGGGGCGGCAACGGCAAGTGCACGGCCATCCCTTACGCCCGCCGGGTGCCCCCGCTGGCCAAGACCCGCTCGTGGCCGACCCTCGAGCGCAACGGCCAGCTCTATGTCTGGCACGACCCGCAGGGCAGCAAGCCCACCGACGAGGTGACCATCCCCGAGATCGAGGGCTACGGCACCGACGAGTGGACCGACTGGACCTGGAACTCGATGCTGATCGAGGGCTCGCACTGCCGCGAGATCGTCGACAACGTCGTGGATATGGCGCACTTCTTCTACGTGCACTACGCGTTCCCGCGCTACTTCAAGAACGTCTTCGAGGGTCAGGTCGCCACCCAGTACATGCGCTCGACGCCGCGTCACGACATCGAGGTCGGCACCAGCTACGACGACCCGAACTCCACCTTGCGTTCGGACGCCTCGTATTTCGGCCCGTCGTACATGATCGACTGGCTCTGGAGCGAGGCCAATGGCATGACGATCGAGACGGTGCTGATCAACTGCCACTACCCCGTCAGCGAGAACTCGTTCGTGTTGCAGTACGGCGCGATGGTCAAGAAGCCGCAGGGCATGTCCGACGATGACGCGAACGCGATGGCCGCCCAGTTCGCGCAGGGCGTCGAGTACGGCTTCGAGCAGGACGTGGCGATCTGGAAGAACAAGGCGCCGATCGACAACCCGCTGCTCTCGGAGGAAGACGGACCGGTCTATCAGCTGCGACGCTGGTACAAGCAGTTCTACGTCGACGTCGAGGACGTCACCGACGACATGACCACGCGGTTCGAGTTCGAGATCGACACCGAGCGCGCGGTGACCAGCTGGGAGGCCGAGGTGGCCGACAACATCGCCCGCGGCGCCGTCATCAACACCATGTCCTGACATTCATCACCCCGAACAGAAAGCACCACCTGCGATGACCAAGGTTCTCGACAACATCGCCGCGATCGCGGACCAGCTGCGCGATCAGGCCCCGGAGGCCGAGCGGCTCGGGCAGTTGCCCGACGCCACGGCGCAGCTGCTGAAGTCGGCGGGCCCGATCCGCCTGCTGCAGCCCAAGAAGTACAGCGGGTACGAGGCGCATCCGCGCGAGTTCGCCGAGACGGTGATGGCCACCGCGGCGCTGGATCCGGCCAGTGGCTGGATCGCCGGCATCGTCGGCGTGCACCCGTGGCAGCTGGCCTTCGCCGATCCGAAGGTGCAGGACGAGGTGTGGGCCGACGACCACGACACCTGGATGGCCTCGCCGTACGCGCCGACCGGTATCGCCCGCCCGGTCGACGGCGGCTACATCTTCAACGGCCGCTGGCAGTTCAGCTCCGGCACCGATCACTGCGACTGGATCTTCCTCGGCGCCATGCTCGGCAACCCCGATGGCTCCATGGCCATGCCGCCGACGATGCTGCACATGATCCTGCCGCGCCAGGACTACACCATCGTCGAGGACTCCTGGAATGTGGTCGGCCTCAAGGGCACCGGCTCCAAGGACATCATCGTCAAGGACGCCTTCGTGCCCGACTACCGGGTGATGAACGGCGACCACGTCATCGACGGCACCGCGCAGAAGGAGTACGGCGTCACCGAGACGCTCTACAAGATGCCGTGGTCGACGATGTTCCCGCTGGGCATCAGCTCCGCGGTGGTCGGCATCGCCGAGGGCGCGCTGGCCGCGCACCTGGACTACCAGCGCGACCGGGTCGGCGCCCAGGGCACCGCCGTCAAGGATGACCCGTACGTGCTGTTCGCCATCGGCGAGGCCGCCGCCGACATCAATGCCGCCCGCCAGGAACTGCTGTCGAACGCCGACAAGATCTTCGACGCGGTCGACAAGGGCCAGGAGATCAGCTTCGCCGAGCGGGCCGCGGTCCGGCGCACCCAGGTCCGCGCGGCCTGGCGCGCGGTGACGGCCGTGGACCAGATCTTCGCCCGTTCCGGCGGCAACGCGATGCGGGTGGACAAGCCGCTGCAGCGCTACTGGCGCGATGCCCACGTCGGCCTCGCGCACGCCATCCACGTGCCGAGCACGGTCTACCACGCCTCTGCCATCAGCTCCCTCGGTCTCGAGCCCGCGGACAACCTCCGCTCGATGATCTGACCCGAATACCAAGAAGGACAACGGAAATGACAGACATCAAAGGCCTCGGCTACGTCAAGATCCAGACCGCCGACATGGACCGGTGGCGCACCTTCGCGTTCGACGTGCTCGGCTTCGCCGAGGGCAGCGGGCCCGACGAGAACGCGCTGTACCTGCGGATGGACGAGCGCGCCGCGCGCATCACCGTCGTGCCGGGTGACACCGACGCCGTCGTGACCATCGGCTGGGAGGTACGCGACCACGCGGCCCTGGTCCGCGTGCAGGAGGCCGTCACGGCGGCCGGCATCGCGGTCAAGCCGCTCTCGGTCGAGGAGGCCGACGCGCGCCGGGTCGAGGAGGTCATCACCTTCCATGATCCGACCGGCGCGACGCTCGAGATCTTCCACGGCGCGGTGCTCGACCACAGCCCCGTGGTGACGCCGTTCGGCGCGAAGTTCGTCACCGGCGCGCAGGGCCTTGGCCATGTCGTGCTGCCGACCATGGACCCCAACGGCGCGTTCGGCTTCTACACCGAGGTGCTCGGGTTCCTGCCGCGCGGCGCGTTCCGTATCCCGGCGCCGCCGGAGTTCGGTCCGATGCGGGTGCGCTTCCTCGGCGTCAACGAGCGCCACCACAGCCTCGCGCTGTGCCCCGCGCCGCACGGTGGCGCGCCCGGCCTGGTGCACATCATGGTGGAGGTCGACACCCTCGACGCCGTCGGCCAGGCGCTCGACCGCGTCACCAGGGACGGTTTCTCGGTGTCCTCGACGCTGGGCAGGCACACCAACGACAAGATGGTGTCGTTCTACGTGCGCGCGCCCGGCGGCTGGGACATCGAGTTCGGCACCGAGGGCATGAAGGTCGACGAGACCTACTACAGCGCTGAGGAAATCACCGCCGACAGCTACTGGGGTCACGACTGGTCCGGCAGCGAGCCGCTGGCTGCCATGTAACCCCGCACAGCCCTTCGACGGCCCCCGTGCCGAGCACTCCGCTCGGCACGGGGGCTGTCGTCGTTGCACACAGATTCAAGATTCATGTGACAACAGACACACGGCATGGTATCAATAGGCATATGCCTAATCGAAATATGCGAAGGGCATCAGCTCGTAGATCCGAATTGGAGCGCCCCATGGTCATCCAGGCCGAAGCCACCACCCCCAGCGCGATCCTCGATCGCGCGTCCCTGCTGCTCGACGCCTTCGACGGCCCGGGCAGGCTCACCCTCGCCCAGATCGTGCGCCGGACCGGCCTACCCCCAGTCTCTTATAAACAACAGACCCTGCCCACGAAAAGAGAGGTGTATA
>NZ_JBHXMY010000346.1:0-6540 GCF_042720195.1 Nocardia sp. NPDC058497
TCCGCCACCGATTGAGGCGTGCGGTAGGTCGAAGGAGTCACACCCTCGGTTTCGGAGATAAATAGGTGGATCGCTGCGAATCCCTGGAAGCCCAATCCCGCAGACACGTTCACAAGACGTTGCACGGTGTCCAACCGTGCTGGTCGTAGTTCGCCGATCACGGTTGCCGCAGCCGGCGCGATGCCGTGCTTCCGCAGAACCGGATCCACCTCTGCGGCAATGAGACCCAACATGCCAGCGTGTGATTCTATTTGTGCCCACGCAGTCTCATCGACAACCCACACGAAGGCGAGTAGCAGCGCCGCGTCGAGCACTGCGGTTGGCGTCGTCCCCGGGAACGCACGAAAAGCAAGCGCTTTCGCATCCCGGATCGCCGGACCCGGATCATCAGGTCCGGATCGCAGTGACCCCGTGGCGAATCTGGCTGCGAGATGACTCCGAAGCCGGCCACCATAGGTGGCGTCGGCGAACTCCTCAGCCCGCCTGTTCCGAGCCGGGATCACCCGGGAATCCAGCCAGGGCAGGACGTCGCCGGCGCGGTACGTGCGTATCCTGCCGTCAGTCCGTCCCGCGGGGAACCCACGGCCACGCCCCCGCCAATGAGCGATCGACGCCGCATCGACGCCGATCGCCGCTGCCAGTTCAGTTGTTGTCATCCACTCGTCGAGCGGGATCGAATCGCTCACCACGACAAGCCTGTTCGGATGGCCAGGTACCCCGCGACCACGGTCGCTGTCAGCATGATGGCGAGGAACACGACCTGCAGAGCCTGCTTCCAGCCCGCCTGTCCGGACAGGAAGGCATCGAGCAGGGTGCCGATGAGGCCGAGAACAGTGGTCGGACGGACGGGCCGCTGCGGTACAGGCGGTTGGACGGTTGGCATGGTCCCCTCGAAAGTTGTGGTGGCGCTGTGGGTCTCAACCCTGCCACCCACTCCTCCGGGAGCACAACAGGTCACATGTCATTGATTCCGATGACATGCCAGGGGTAGCCTGATGAACGTGAAGTCATTTTCACAGCTCAAGACAACATCAACCACATTGCAGCAGTCGCAGACGCCACTCAGATTCCTTGACGTAGTAACACTACGCCCTCGCGGGAGGGCGACGGTATCCACCCGTGGGTGGATGCGGCCGGTGCCCGCGGGCATCCAGTCAGGAAAGCGCGTCCTCGATCGAGCCAACTGCGCCTACCCCCGACGGCTCTCCGGTTCCTGGTTATCAGCGGTGCGACACCCTGCGTGGCGAAGCACCGACTTCCGGTGAGGTGCAACGCAAATGGATCGAACGCATCGCCATGAAGCCGGAGGAGCAGTGTCGAGCAGAGCGATGAGAATGCCGCTTGCTACTCGCGGCTTGGAGCCAGGACCCCGGCGGTCAGCCCCGTTCCGATCAGCTCGGCGGCACTGACGGCAGCATCCGCCGTCCGAGCCGCCGCTACTCGCAGAAGATGCAATCTGCGGAAAGCCTCCGCATACGGCTTCTGCTCGGCGAGGCGCAGGATTGGGATCCGCAATCGGGACGGGTCGAGCCGGATCGTGGTCGAGCCGAACATCGCCGCCGAGTTGTCGGGGCTGCCGATGAACCCAGCGAAGAACCAGGGATCCATCCTGGTCGGGTCGGTCCGGAAGACGATCACGCCGGAGCCGGGGACCGCACCGATGTCGGCACCCTCGGCGACGCGGGCGCCTTGGGCTGCGCCGTGGTCGTCGCGGAATCGGGACACCAGGACGTCACCTTCGCGAATCAGTTCGGCGGACACCGCAACACCTGGTCCGGTGAGGCCGGATGGGCCTTGTCCGGCGACGAGATCGCGGCCGGAGAGCACGGGACGCTGGGGTGCGTCGGGGTCCGCGGCTTCAGGGGTCGTCGGTACGAGTCGAACCGCCCCACCTCGTTCGAGATCACCGACGGTGGCGGTGCGCAGCGCGGTGTCGCCGCGAGTTGACCATTCCTTCACCGTCTCGGCGACGCTGCGTAGTTCGGCGAGTTGCTCGCCGAGAAGGGCGATGGCGGCGTGTGCGGAGGCCGCCACGTTGCTGGGGTCGATGGCGGCGCGGACTCGGCGGGCGGGCGTCAGGTCGACGTCGTCGTCGAGGATGTCCATCGTTCGGACGACCGCGGCGAGGTCGGCGACCGTGGCGGCGTCTACGTCACCGTGATCGAAGGCGCGCCATGAGTCGAGGACTCGTTCGGCGAGAACTTGCCAATCCGATTGGGCGTCACCGTGACTGGGCAGGCGCGCCGAGTCGGTGAACAGCACCGATTCAGCGGGTTCCGGGCCGGGACGACGCAGCACCCAGATCTGCAGTCCCACCTGGCGTGGCGTCGATGCCCCCTGCGGCAGCGCGATCACCGCACGCAGGGCCCCGCCACGGAGCAGCTCCATGCGGATTCGACGACCAGATGTTCGGGAGGCGACGGCCGGCGGAAGAAGAACGACGGCAGTCCCTCCGACACGCAGGTGCGCGAGAATGTGCTGCACCCAGGCAAGTTCGGATTCACCCCGCGGCGGCACCGAGTACTCCCAGCGGAGGTCGACCGCCAACGACTCCGCACCCCAATCACGTTGCGCATAGGGAGGGTTGGCTAGCAGCGCGTCGAACTTCTCACCGGGGAAGGCGTCGTCGAGCAGGCTGTCGCCGGTACGGATGTCGACCGTGGCGGCGGGGACCCTCGCATGCAGAAGTGCGGCGGTGCGGGCTGCCTGAACGGGGAGCACGTCCTGGCCGGACAGCGCGGTGACGCCGATCCGGGCGGCTTCGAGAAGGAGAGTGCCACTGCCGCAGGCGGGGTCGAGCAGGCTGCGTGGAGGTGGAGACGCTGCGGCCGTGAGGATGTCGGCCATGAGAGCGGCGACGGGCGGGTCGGTCGGGTAGACACCGGTACTTGGCACCGCGTCCAGGCCGCGCTCGGCAAGCACATCCAGGACCTGCTTGACGTCGGTCGCGGCGACGGCATCACGAAGGGCCGCGTGCACTGGCGTGTCCGGCGCCGAAGTGAGGTCACCTACCAGCTCCATCAGCGCCGGCACGGTGGCTGGGTCGACGCCGGACCGCAGCACGGTGCGCAATTGCTGCAGCGGTGAGTCGGCGGTCTGTACCCCGTGGCCGCGCAGCCATTGCTGTACCTCGCCGAGATCGAACAGGGGTCGAGCCTCGGAGCCGCCGGTCACCGGGACCGGGAAATCGGCGTGCCTACGGCGCCAATTGCTGACGGTGGCGCGGGTGACACCGGCCATCCGGGCGATCTCCGCTGCGGCGACTGTGGCGGTTGAGTCCGACATATGCCTCCCTTTCGACCTGCCACCACGTGGAGGGGGTCGTCAAACGCAAGGTTACACCGTATGGGATTGACGATGTTTTCAACACTCACCCCAGCTCGCAGCCAATGTTCACCAGAGGCATACTTGAAAACATTGTTAATTGCTTGACGATGAGATGACGCAGCTGCTACGTTCTATCCATCGGCAACACACCTCCCGCCGACCGCAGAGCAGACCGAAGTTGTTGCTCCGCACCAGATCCCGACCACGATCCGGCCGTCACAAAACCGTACTTCGTCGTGCCTTCCATCACCCGAGAGGAGAGGTATGTCCACCCACCGACGAACTCGGCACCGTCGACACCGGTCAGGAAGCCCTCGCGCGCTGACTCTCCGGAATGGCGACGACCTGCGCAAACAGCGACTGCAGACCCCGGTGACGCGCTGCTTCCACGGCAAACGGCGGTACTTCACCCGTGCTGATGCCGAGCTCGTCCTCGGTGGCATCGACACCCGCGACCCCCGACGTCGCGAGGTGCGGTGCTACCAGTGCCCGGTATGCCACGGCTGGCATCTCACCAGCCAGACGATCGAGCAGTACGCCGCAAGCACCTCACCAACTCCGCCGGTCCGCGCGCCGATCAAGCTGGACGTTCCCGTCAGCAGCAGCCAGGTGCCGACCCCGGCCGAACTGGCAGCCCGACTCGGGGTGCGGCCGATCACCCCACCCGCACTGCATCCTGCCTCGACGATCACCAGGCTGCGCAAGCTGTTCGACCGGATTCGGCGACAGCTCGCCGAGCGCCGCAGGCGCTGACATACCCCTCGAATTCTCGCCGGGCAGGTACTGCCACGGCGCGACCCCGCACGCCCCGATCGGGTATTGCCGACCCCACGGAGTTGACATGACAACGACTTTCGCGCCACCGCTGGTGGCGCTCGACACCACCGAGCAGGAGCTCGTCGTCTGGCAGGTGAACATCAGTCCGGAACCGATGGTCTCGCGATTGACCGGTGCCTGGGTCGTCTCGCACAGCCGATCCACGACGAACCAGCACCTGGTGCACGGATTGCCCTCGGTGCGGTACAGGCCGATCGTTCTCCCCGCCGGGGTCACCAGCTCAGCCGTGATCAACATGCACGCCACCGCCGACGCGGTGCGACGCGAAATCGCCTCGGCCGAGGCCGCATTCACTGCCGAAGTCGCGGGCGGCCGGAAGCTCGAGCGTCCGCGGTGGCCGGTGCTGCCAGACGTCACACCGGTCAACGTCCTCGCCTTGGCCACTGCCATTGCCGACATCGCCCATGACTGGGCGGAATTCGAAACCCTCCGCCTGTCGCGGCCGTACCTCGTTCAGTGCGGTGGCCCGCGTATTCGACCCCTTCCCCTGGAGGAATCCCGATGACTCTGTCGTTCGCCGCTTTCGACGTCGAAACCGCCAACCCAGACCGCGGCAGTATCTGTTCGATCGGCATTGCGGTCGTCCACGACGGTGTGCGGGTACGGACGCACTCGCTGCTGTGCAGGCCGCCTGCCGCTGTCGACAGTTTCGCGCCGTTCAATGTGCGCGTCCACAAGATCACGCCGGCGACGGTCGCGAGCCAGCCCACCTTTGCCGAACGGCTGCCCGAGGTGCGAGCCCTGGTTGGTGACCTGCCGGTGATCGCCCACAACGCGACGTTCGACATGAACAACATGATGCGAGCCTGCGAATTCAGCGGCGCTCCGCTCCCCCGGTGGACCTACGGATGTTCGTTGTCGTGGTCGAAACGGCAACTGCGGCTGGCGAATTACAAACTCAGCACCGTATCGGCCGCACTCGGGGTTTCGCTCGAACAGCACCACGAAGCGGGAGCTGACGCCGCCGCGGCGGCAGACATCACCCTCGTCTTGGCCCGCCTTGCGGGCGCCACCTCGATCGACGAACTGGCCCGGATCAACAGCTCACCGCTCAGCGCGCTCGGCGGGGTCTACGGCTGATCGCAGCCGGTCCGACAACTGAAAACCAATTCCCTTCTCTCCCCAGGAGTCACGATGACCAACCCCCAGTACCCCGCCCAGCCCGGCTACCCGCAGGGACCCCACTACCCGCAGCCGCCGCGGAAGAAGAAGGTGTGGCCGTGGGTGGTCGGTGGAATCCTCGCCGTCATCCTGCTGATGTTCGGCGGCTGCGTCGCTCTGATCGGTGGGGCGGCGAACGAGGTCGCCAAGGCCGAGGAGAAGCGCAACACCGCCGCGTCGGCCGGATCGGAGGTCCGCGACGGGAAGTTCTCGTTCCTGGTCAAGGGTGTGGAAGAACCGGTGACGGTGATCGGCACCAACGACATCCTGAAGGAACAGGCGCAGGGCGAGTTCATCCAGGTCCACGTCGACGTGACCAACGTCGGTAACGAGGCGCAGCACTACTTCGGGTCGAACCAGAAGCTGATCGACGATCAGGGGCGCGAGTTCGCCAACGATACGGGCGCCGAGATCAACGTCAACGACCATCTCACCGAGGAGATCAATCCCGGCAACAAGGTGTCGATCACCCTCGTGTTCGACGTGCCCCAGGGCACCGTGCCTGCCGCGGTCGAGTTCCACGACTCGGCCTTCTCCGGCGGCGCGCGAGTCGCACTGAAGTAGCTGGCTTCGGCGCCGGGATGTGAGTCCCGGCGCCCTCGGACCGAGGAACCACGATGACGAACCCGCCCGGCTATCCCTCTCAACCGCCCTACAACCTGCCGCGCCCATACCCTGCCCCCGGATTCCGGCCGCCACCCAAGAACAACAATGCGCTGATTCTGTGGATCGCGGGCAGTTGCATCGGGGTGTGCATGCTCGGTGTATTCGCCATCGGCGCAGACACATCGGACTCGTCGAACCGTTCGAGCGCGACCACCACCAGCCGCTCGGTCCAGGGCGCAGGCATCCCGACCGGTACTCCCGCGCAGACCACAGTCGCCCCGAAACCGGCCAAGAACCAGCCGGCGCCCGCCGGAACCGCGGTGCGCGACGGCAAGTTCGAGTTCCTGGTGACCGGCATTGACCAGGGCGACACGGTCCTCGGCGATGGCTTCTGGTCCGAGCGGGCAACCGGGGAGTTCATCGTGGTCCGGGTCCAGGTCACCAATATCGGCAACGAAGCCCGCACCTTCTACGGCACCAACCAGTACCTCTACGACGAGCACAACCGGAAGTTCGACAGCAGCTTCGGTGCCAACGCGGCACTGTCGGACGATTTCGGCAGCATCGAGCTGAATCCGGGCCTGAGTGTGGCCACGGCCATCGTGTTCC
>NZ_JBHXMY010000347.1:0-6475 GCF_042720195.1 Nocardia sp. NPDC058497
GCCGCCCAGAACTTCTACTACCTCTCATAGCTGGATGACATGTTCCGCTCCGGCTTCCTCACCCGCCTGGACCTGGCCTTCTCCCGCGACCAGCGCGAGCGGATCTACGTGCAGCACCGGATGATCGAGCACGGCGCCGAGCTGTGGTCGTGGCTGCGCGACGGCGGCCACTTCTACGTCTGCGGCGACGCGGCTCGCATGGCCAAGGACGTCGACGACACCCTGCTCCGCATCGCCCAGATCCACGGCAAGCTGGACGAAGCAGGCGCCCTGGCCTTCAAGAAGCAGCTCGTCGCCGAGAAGCGCTACGTCCGCGACGTGTACTGACTCACGCCGCCCGCACGGCGGGCGGGTTCAGCCGGGTGAAGTCGGGCAGGCGGTGGTACGGGTAGTACGGGTACGGGGGTGTGGTCGCGCTTGCCGCGTCGAGGGCGGCCAGGTGTTCCGGATCGAGCTGCCAGCCGATGGCACCCAGGTTCTGGCGCAGCTGGTCCTCGTTGCGGGCGCCGACCAGGACGGTGGCGACGGTCGGCCGGGTGAGCAGCCAGTTGAGGGCGATCTGCGGGACGCTGCGGCCGGTGTCGGCGGCGATGCGATCGAGGACGTCGACGATGTCGTAGAGGTGTTCGTCGTCGACGGGTGGGCCGGCTTGCGCGGTCTCGTGCAGCCTGCTGCCCGCCGGAATCGGCTGGCCGCGACGGACTTTGCCGGTGAGCCTGCCCCAGCCCAGCGGGCTCCAGACGACCGCGCCGACGCCCTGGTCCGCGCCGAGCGGCATCAGTTCCCATTCGTAGTCGCGGCCGACGAGCGAGTAGTAGACCTGGTGCGCGACGGGCTTTTCCAGGCCGAGCTCCTCGGCGGTGGCCAGCGCCTTCATCAATTCCCACCCGGCGAAGTTGGAGACGCCGAGGTAGCGGATCTTGCCCGCGCGCACGAGATCGTCCAGGGCCGTGAGGGTTTCCGCCAGCGGGGTGCCCGCGTCGAAGGCGTGTAGCTGGAACAGGTCGAGGTAGTCGGTGCCGAGGCGACGCAGGGAGGCGTCGACCGCCCGGATCAGCCTGGCGCGGCTCGCGCCGGCCTCGTGCGGGCCGGGACCGGTCGGCAGGGCCGATTTGGTCGACAGCAGCACCTGCTCGCGCCTGCCCTTGATCGCCGCGCCGAGCACTTCCTCCGAGGCGCCGTCGGAATAGACGTCGGCCGTGTCGAACAGGGTGACACCGGCCTCCAGGCTGATGTCGACCAGGCGCCTGGCCTGCGCCGCATCGGTATCGCCCCAGGCGCTGAACAGGGCGCCTCGTCCGCCGAAGGTGCCCGCGCCGAAACCGAGCGCGGGAACGAGCAGACCCGATGCGCCGAGCCGCCGGTACTCCATGAGAACTCCTAAGGGGTCTATAGTTCCGTTAACACTTCGGACAGTACACCCGCTGCGCGCTAAATGAAACAGGAGTTCCGTTATGAATCGCGATGTTGCCTGGCCCGGGTCTGTTCGCCCAGGTGGGCGCACTGCCCGGGTCCGCGAGTCCGTCCTGCAGGTCGCCGGCGATCTGCTCGCCGACCGCGGCTTCGCCCACCTCGATCTGGCCGAGGTCGCCGCGACGGCCGGGGTCGGCAAGACCACGGTCTATCGCCGTTGGCGCACCCCCGCCGGGCTGGTCGCCGACCTGCTCGTCGACATGGCCGAGCAGTCGCTGCCCCGCGTCGAAACCGGCACCCTGCTCGACGACCTCACGGCCAATGCCCGGCTGGTCGCCAAGACCCTCGCCGACCAACGGCAGGGCAATCTCTTCCGTGCCGTCATCGCCGCGGCCACCTGCGACGAGGTCACCGCCGCGGCACTGCACACCTTCTACGACACCCGGCTCACCGAATGGGCGCCCTGCGTCGACGCCGCCGTCGCGCGCGGCGAAGCGCCCGCGGGCACCGACGCGCGAGCGGTCCTGTCCGCGGTCTCCGCGCCGCTGTACTACCGGCTGCTCGCCAGCGGCGACCCCGTCGACGAGGCCGCCGCCGACCAGTCGGCCAGGGCGGCCACCCTCGCCACGATCGGCGGCACCTTCGTCCGCTGAGCGCCTACTTCGAGACGAATTCGCCCAGCGCGCGCTGGTATTCGGCGAGATCGGGCTCGGTGTGGATCTTCGGGTTGTCGCCCTTGGTGAGCGCCGAGAACGGGCAGTCCGGCGTCGACTTGCCCGACATCTGCGCGGTGCCGACCGTGCGACCGGTCTTGGCCTCGCGAATGGTCACGTCGTAGCGGCCCTGGTACAGCGGCAGGCTGCTGCCGGTGAACTTGCAGTCGGTGAGGAACTTGCCGTCGTCGGGTTCGTCGAGGCAGGCGATCAACTGCACGTCGGCGGGCTTCAGGTCGCGCCCGCCCCATTCACGTGGCGTGTCGAAGCCGCCGATCTCGGCCTTCGACGTGCCGACCTGCTCGTCGACGAACGCGACGACCGGATGCGGTGTGGGCCCGGTGAATTCCGCCGCGGTCGGGAAGAACTTGCCGCCCATGTCGTGGCAGGCCGACTCCATGTCGCTGATGTCCGCCAGCGTGCCCTCGTGTTCCTTGGGCGTCCAGAACGTCCAGTACACCGCGTAGCCGACCGCGCACAAGACGGTCACCAGCGCGATCGCCCCCACCGCCTTGGACTTGCCGAACAGCGGCCCCGTTGCCCCGGTTCGCTTGCGCACCATGGCGACAACGATCGCGATGAGCGGCGCGAGCGCCAGCAGCGCGAAGATCACCCCGACGAGCACACTGCCGTTGGCGAAGGCCATCCAGGAGAACAGCCCGGACAACGCCATCAGGATCAGAATAATTTGCAGCACAACGAAACCCCCCAAGGTCGAACGTCTAACGTGGTGCGACCGTATCAAACCCGGGGGTCCGCTGCGTTCACGGTCGCCTGCCAGCGGGGGTCGCGACCGGTGAGGCCGAGGAGGCGCTCGAACGCGGGTGCGTCATCGGGAACGGCGACTACCGGGCCGAACAGACCGGGCGTGCCGGACGGGTCGGTGTCGCGCAGGAATTCGTGCAGGATCGGCAGATAACCGGGATCGACCGACACGGACTGCCCGGTGGCGACCGCCAGATCCCAGGCGTGGATGGTGACCTCGTCGAGGGCGACCATCGCCATGACCGCGGCAGGCAGCACCACGCCACCGGCCTCGGCGTCGCCGTCCCAGGCCTCGGGCGCACGCCACGCGACGGTCAGCGCGTCCAGCTGCGCGGGGATAAGGGTGCGCCAGTCGGCGGGCAGCGGGTCGTCGAGGCTGGGCGGCGCCGACCGGCCGTCCGACTCCTTGGTCGCGGCCTGCCGGAACGCCTCGGTCAGCCCGACGACGTGCGAGAGCAGCGTCCCCACGGTGGTCTCGACGCACGGCGTCGGCGCGGTGAGCTGATCGTCGGCGATGCCGGCGACGACGGTGGCGAGCGTGCGGGCGGCGGGGGCGAAGTCGAACTGCGGTTCCATGTGCGCTCCTGAGCGAGTACGGACTGCCTACATGAGTACAGACGGACCGAGCACTGTGAACTCATCGCCGCGCGGGTTGCCGAGCGGCCCGAATCGGCGCACGCTGGATGGCGCAACGATCAGCGACAAACGTGCGAGGCGACGACCGAGGAGCACCGATGATCGACCACGAAACCGCCCGGCCACTGGACGAGGTCCCCGAGGCCGATCGGATCGAACAGGAACAGTCGGTCTTCAGCGCCGACGACCCCGACGACCCCGCCTTCTTCGATGCCGCCGACTACTCCGATCAGATGGCGGCCAATGTCGACCGTGATGCATTCACCGCGAACCCCGCCGACGTGATCGAGCAGACCATCGCCGTCCCGTTCGACGACGAGTTCGTCGAGGGCGAGGAGCCCTAGCAGGCACTGTCGGCGAAGCCGTCGACAGACCTGCGCACGGCCGGAGCGAATGCGGAGGTACGCCTAGCCCGCGATCTTCGCCCGGACGGTCGCGTGCAGTTCGCGCAGGCTGGAGCGCTCGGTCGCGACCTCGAGCACGCGCAGTCCGTGCGCGTCGCCGACCAGCTCCACAGCCAGCTCGTCGGGGTCGACCTGGCGGTGCGGGATCCGGTAGGCGGCGCACAGGGCCGCCAGATCCATGCCGTGCGGTGTGCCGAAGACCCGCTCGAAGACGCCCGCGTACTGCGGGTCGCCCTGTTCGAGCAGTTCGAAGATGCCGCCGCCGTCGTCGTTGGCGACGACGATCGTGAGGTTGTCCGGGCGCGGTTCGCCGCGCCCGATCAGCAGGCCCGCCGCGTCGTGTAGGAAGGTCAGGTCGCCCATCAGCGCGACGGTGCGGCCCGGGTGGGCCAGCGCGGCGCCGACCGCGCCGGAGACGGTGCCGTCGATCCCGGCGACACCGCGGTTGGACAGCACCCGCACGCCGGGTCGCGGATGCGAGACCAGCGCCGCGTCGCGGACCGGGTTCGACGCGCCGAGCAGCAGCTGGTCACCTTCGCGCAGCGCGTCCATGACGACGGCGGCCACATGCAGGCCGGTCGCCTTCGGGTGCGCGGACAGTTCGTCGCGCACCACCGATTGCGCCTGCCGGTTCAGCTCAGCGCAGCGGGCCAGCCACTCCGGGCGCGGGGCGCCGGTGGTCACCGCGCGGGTGCCGGTGCCGACGACATTGCCGGAGACATCGGGCCAGCGCGGGCCGGTGGTCAGCGCGAAGACGGTGACATTCGGATCGGCGAGCACCCGCGAGACCTGGCGGTGCAGGGTCGGGCGGCCGGTGATGATCGCCTGCGTCGGCTTGAGCAGCGGCAATGCGAGCGGATGCAGGGCGGGACCGTGCATCGGCGCGGTCGGCTCGGCCACCGTCGGCAGTTCGGCGAGTTCGGGCAGCAACCGCGCGCCGTGCCCGGAGATGACGACGGTGTCGGGCGTGAGATCGATGTCGAGCGGCACGTCGAGGGTGGCGTACTGGGTTGCGGTCCACGGCCGTTCGCCGGCACGGCCCGCGGGCAGCGGATCGTCGGACAGCTCGGGGACCAGCGGCTCGCGCAGCGGGATGTCGAACTGCACCGGACCGGCGTTGCCGGAACGGGTTCCGCGCGCCGCGGCGAGCACCCGGCACACCGAGGAGCGCCACACGCTGTTCTGGCGCGGATACGCCGACTCGCCCGCCTCGGCTTCGGCGAGCCCGAGGCTGATGGTGGCGCGGACCTGGCTGCCGAACAGCCCGAGCTGCTCGACGGTCTGATTGGCGCCGGTACCGAGCATCTCGTAGGGCCGGTTCGCGCTGACGACGATCAACGGCACCCGCGCGTAGTTGGCTTCCAGCACCGCGGGCCCGAGGTTGGCCACAGCGGTGCCCGAGGTCATCACGACCGGGACAGGGCGCCCCGACGACACCGCGAGCCCGACCGCGAGGAAGCCCGCCGTGCGCTCGTCGATGCGCATGTGCAGCCGTAGCTGCCCGGCCGCGTCGGCCGCCTGCAGCGCGAAGGCCAGTGGGGCATTACGCGATCCGGGGCACAGCACCACCTCGCGGACGCCGCCGCGCACGAGCTCGTCGACGACCACTCGTGCCTGCGCAGTTGACGGATTCACAATCCCAGAGTGTCAGACGGGGGCACACCCGTCTGCCCCCGGCCCGCGTTGGCTACGTCACCGCGCCGAGTCGCGCACTGTCGTCAACGCCGCCGGAACCATCACAGGCGGGTTCTGCCCGATAACCGGATCAGCAATTCAGAAATGAATCTGGCGACGGGTTTCACGCCCGTCGCCAGATTTAAAGAACATCCCGAAAGGGAGCAGGTCGGTATCTCGATCAGATCACGCGGCAGGCGCGGTGAGTTCCTGGATACCGGTGATCGCCTCGATGATGTTGACCACCGCGGAGGTGCCGCTGTCGATCGCGCCGCTGCCCGACTCGAGCACGCTGGAACCGGCGGCCGAACCGCTGAGCACGCCGGCCGAGCCGCTGGACAGCCCGGCGAGCTCGGCAGAACCGGTGCCCGAACCCGTGTCGGCGCTGGCGACGGCCGGGCCGAAGAACATGACAGCGGCGGCAGCGGTGACACCGGCGGCGGCGAGAGTCTTGCGAGAGATCATGATCGACTTCCTTTCGACCTGCGCAATGCAGTCTTTTACGTCCGTACCGAGCGGAAGGAGTATTTCGGTGAAATATCTATTTCCGAATCCGCTCGATTGGCAAGGTAATCGATCCGGGGCTGCGATAGCCAGTCGTTCGCTGAACGCCGGGAAGGCGAGGAATCGACGGCCACCCGCCCTTTCCCTGCCGTTCACGTACGAAGTGCCGTGGCTCACACTTCGCGGCGCGGAATTTACCCGCGACCGGGAATCGGTGTGGCCGCGCACCCACCACACCCCCGTCACGTGAGTGTGGTCACACGCGCACGCGAAAGGCCGGTGGGGGGGGGGGGGGGGTACCGCACCCCCACCCCCACGGGCGGAAACACAGCCTGGGGGAGCGCCCCCGCGGGGGGCTCCACGACG
>NZ_JBHXMY010000348.1:0-2288 GCF_042720195.1 Nocardia sp. NPDC058497
CGCCGCGTGTGCACCTGCTCCTGCCCTGTGCCGGTTTGTGATTCGCTGGACAGACGGGGGGGGGGGGGTGTGTCGTTTATTAGCGGGACGGCCGCGGGGTGCGCGCCGCGCTACCCGCGAGCACGGCGGTGACCGCCCAGCCGCGGGCGGTGTCGAGCGGGCCGAAGTCGGGGGCGGGTCGCAGCGGAGCCGGCGCGACCAACGCCGCCGACCGCGACGGTGGCATCGCGCGCGTTTCGGTCACCGGGATCACGCACCGATCGTAGGCGGTGCGCCCATCGAAGTCCGACCCGACACTGTTCCCCCTTGTTTCCCGGCAGATGCGCGATCCGGCGCGGCGGGACCGCCTGACAGAATGGCCGAACACCCCCGCCGCCGCACTCGATCGGTACGGCCAAAATACCGGAGAGGCTGGACGACACTGTGTTGGTCTTAGCGGCTACACCGATGGGCGACATCGGGGACGCGTCCCAGCGACTGCGCGACGCCCTCGGCTCGGCCGATGTGGTCGCCGCCGAGGACACCCGCCGGACCAAGTCGCTGGCGAAGGCGCTCGGCGTGGAGATCACCGGCCGGATCGTCAGCTTCTACGACCATGTCGAGACGGCCCGCATCCCCGCCCTGCTCGACGACATCGCCGGCGGGCTCACCGTGCTCCTGGTGACCGACGCGGGCATGCCCTCGGTCAGCGACCCCGGCTATCGGCTGGTCGCCGCCGCCGTCGAACGCGACCTCCCGGTCACCTGCCTGCCCGGCCCGTCCGCGGTCACCACCGCCCTGGCCCTGTCCGGCCTGCCGGTCGAACGCTTCTGCTTCGACGGTTTCGCCCCGCGCAAGGGTGGCCAGCGCCGGGAGTGGTTGCGCACCTTGGCTTCCGAACAACGCGCCTGCGTCTTCTTCGAAGCACCGCACCGCCTCGCCGACTGCCTCGCCGACGCCGTCGCGGTCCTCGGCCCCGACCGCCGCGCCGCCGTCTGCCGCGAACTCACCAAGACCTACGAGGAAGTCGTCCGCGGCACCCTCGCCGAACTCGCCGCCTGGGCGGTCGAGGGCGCCCGCGGCGAGATCACCGTGGTCCTCGAAGGCGCCCAACCGGTTTCGGCCGACCCGGCTGACCTGGTCACCGAGGTGGAAACCCTGGTCGCGGGCGGAATGCGCCTCAAAGACGCCTGCGCCGAGGTCTCCGCAGGCCGCGGCGCCTCCCGCAAGGACCTGTACGAAGCAGTACTGGCCGCCCGCTCCGCCGAGTAGCCCGATCCTGTCGACCACCGCGCTGACCGTTCACTTTCCCGCCGATCGGTCGAAATCGGAACCATCTGGGCGTTCAGCGAATGCTCAGCGCATGCCCGCAGCGCTGTCGGCGGGCTCCGAAACAGGCCCTGGTCCCCGGCGCGGGCGTCCGCGGTGCGGCATCATCGCGGTATGACCTCTCTGGACGCGAAAGCGAAGACTCTGCTCGAACTGCACCGGCCGGGTGACCCGGTGGTGCTGCCGACCGTGTGGGACGCGTGGTCGGCGAATATCGCTGTGGCCGCTGGCTTTTCGGCATTGACCATGGGTAGTCACCCGGTTGCCGACTCGGTCGGGCGCAGTGACGGTGAGGGGATGACCTACGACGAGCTGCTCGCGCGCGTCACCCAGGTGACCGGGGCGGTGGACGTGCCGGTGTCGGTCGACATCGAATCCGGGTACGGGCTCGAGCCCGCGCGACTCATCGAGGGATTGCTCGCGGCGGGTGCGGTCGGGCTCAATATCGAGGACACCGTGCACAGCGAGGGCAAGCGGCTGCGTAGTCCCGAGGAGCACGCCGAGCTTGTGCGCGGGCTGCGCGCGGCCGCCGACGCGGCGGGGGTGCACGTGGTCGTCAACGCGCGCACGGACCTGTTCCTGCGTCAGGACGGGGACGAGGCCGACCGCGTCGACCGCGCGATCGCCCGGCTGACGCTGGCCGCCGCCGCGGGCGCCGACGTGCTGTACCCGGTGGGCTGGCATGACGATGAAGTCCTGCGCAGACTCACCGCCGAGCTGCCGTTGCCGGTCAACGTGGTCACGCGGCCGGAGACTCCGGCCAAGGACCGTTTCGCCGGACTCGGCGTCGCGCGGATCAGCTTCGGACCGCTCCTGCAGGCGGCGCTGGGCGCCGAAGCGAGCAAGCTGCTCGCCGCCTGGACCTGAGACGCGGCGTGGGGGGGGGGGGTGGTGGGGGGGGGCCCAGCTGGTTATTATTTGTTTGGAGTCTTGTGTCCGGGTGTGGCCACGGGCCGGGGCGCCGCGGGCAGCGGGGCGCG
>NZ_JBHXMY010000348.1:2298-6469 GCF_042720195.1 Nocardia sp. NPDC058497
CCGGCTCGGGGGGCGGCGGCTATCAGATACGCCCCCGTCGCGCTGGGGGGGTGGGCCCCCCACGCGAGATCGTTGACCCCGGCTTGACCAGGCGGCGGGGGGGGGGCCCGGTTTCGTTGCGGGGCCCCACCACGTCTTACTCTTTGGGTTCGACGTAGCGCGGGAACACCGGCTCCGGCGCGGGCAGGTCGATACCCGGGACGAGGGGAGTGGCGATATCGGCGAAGGTGCGTCCCTCCTGCGCGAGCAGGTCCAGGATCTTGGCGGCCGAACCCGGCATCACCGGCTGCACCAGGATCGCGACGATGCGCACCACCTCGAGGGTGACGTAGAGGACCGTGGCCATCCTGGCCAGGTCTTCCTCGGTGCCCGACTTGCGCAGCGCCCACGGCGCGTTGGCGGAGAAGTAGCGGTTGGTCTCGCCGAGGGTCAGCCAGATGGCCTCCAGCGCCAGATGCATCTGCTGGGCGTCGAATTCGGCGCGGCAGCGGTCGAGCAGGCCGTTGGCGCGGTCGAGCAGGGCGCGGTCGTCCTCGGTGAACTCACCGGGCGCGGGGGCCTTCGCGTCGCAGTTCTTGTTGACCATGGTCAGGCTGCGCTGCACCAGGTTGCCGAACTCGTTGGCCAGGTCGCTGTTGATCCGGCCCGCGATGGCGTCGTTGCTGTAGCTGCCGTCCTGGCCGTAGGAGATCTCGCGGAGCAGGAAGAAACGCACCTGGTCAAGGCCGTAGGTGGACACCAGCGCGAGCGGGTCGACGACATTGCCCGTCGACTTCGACATCTTCTCGCCCTTGTTGTACAGGAACCCGTGCACGAACACGCGGCCCGGCAGCTCGATGCCCGCCGACATCAGGAACGCGGGCCAGTACACCGTGTGGAAGCGGGTGATGTCCTTGCCGATGATGTGCAAGTTCGCCGGCCAGAACTTCTGGAACTCGGCGGAATCGGTGTTCGGAAAGCCGACGCCCGTCAGGTAGTTGGTGAGCGCGTCGACCCACACGTACATGACGTGATCCGGGTGACCGGGCACCGGGACACCCCAGTCGAAGGTGGTGCGCGAGATCGACAGATCCTTCAGCCCGGCCTTGACGTAGCTGACGATCTCGTTGCGCCGGGTCGAGGGCGCGATGAACTCGGGGCGCTCCTCGTACAGCGCCAGCAGCTTGTCCTGGTACTCCGAGAGCTTGAAGAAGTAGTTCGACTCCTCGGTCCAGGTGACCGGGGTCTGGGTCTCGGTCGAGACACGGGTGCCGTCGTCGAGGAGGGTGGTCTCCTCCTCGGTGTAGAAGGCCTCGTCGCGCACCGAGTACCAGCCCGAGTAATTGCCCAGGTAGATGTCGCCGTTGGCGAGCATGCGCTCCCAGATGGCGACGCTGGCGGCCTTGTGGTCCTCGTCGGTGGTGCGGATGAAGCGGTCGAAGGAGATGTCGAGCGCCTTGTCCATCGCCTCGAAGACGTCGGAGTTGCGGGCCGCGAGCTCCTGCACCGGGATGCCCTCGGTGGCCGCGGTCTGCTGCATCTTCTGACCGTGCTCGTCAGTGCCGGTCATGAAGAACACGTCATAACCGTCGAGTCGCTTGAACCGGGCGATCGCGTCGGTCGAGATGTACTCGTACGCGTGCCCGATATGCGGCGCACCGTTCGGGTACGCGATGGCGGTGGTGACGTAGAAGGCGGGCGCCTCGGCGCCTTCAGGTGCGCTCATGCCTGAGCCTCGCTGGCGCTCGGCTCAGTCCTGACCGCATCTGCGGCTGTGCCCATTGATCGCTCGCTTCGCTCGCTCATGATGCGAACTACTGTAATCCGCGTGCCAAACACGAATCGTCCGGCTCCGCCTGTTCCGCCCCCGCTCGCGCCGCTGATCGATGCGCATACCCACCTCGATGCCTGCGGTGCGACCGATGCCGAGTCGACCGCGGTGATCTTGGACAGGGCCGCCGCGGCCGGTGTCGGGCACGTGGTGACGGTCGCCGACGATCTCGCCGCCGCGCAG
Organism: Nocardia sp. NPDC058497; assembly: GCF_042720195.1. NCBI lineage: Bacteria > Bacillati > Actinomycetota > Actinomycetes > Mycobacteriales > Nocardiaceae > Nocardia > Nocardia sp. NPDC058497. The sequence goes on from NZ_JBHXMY010000348.1 coordinate 4,292, forward strand.
TGGGCGGTCGAGGCGGCGAACTGGGATCCGCGGGTCTACGCCGCCGTCGCGCTGCATCCCACGCGGGCCAACGCACTGGACGACAAGGCCAAGGACGAGCTGGAACGCCTGGCCACCGACCCGCGGGTGGTCGCGGTCGGCGAGACCGGTCTCGACTACTACTGGCCGGGCAAGCTCGACGGCTGCGCCGACATCGAGACCCAGATCGAGGGTTTCCGCTGGCACATCGACCTGGCCAAACGCGTCCGCAAGCCGCTGATGATCCACAACCGTGAGGCCGACCACGACCTGCTCACGGTGCTGCTCGACGAGGGCGCGCCGGACACGGTGATCTTCCACTGCTTCTCCTCCGACGCGACCATGGCCGAGGCGTGCGTGGCGGAGGGCTATGTGCTCAGCTTCTCCGGCACGGTGAGTTTCAAGAACGCGCACGAACTTCGCGAGGCGGCCCAGTTGGTGCCCGACGATCAGATCCTGGTCGAAACCGACGCGCCCTATCTGACGCCGCACCCGTATCGCGGCGCGCCGAACGAGTCGTACTGCCTGCCGTACACGGTGCGCGCGCTGGCCGAAGTCCGCGAGCAGGACCCGGCGGAGCTGGCCGAGATCACCACCGCGAACGCGCGACGGCTGTACCGGATTCGCTAGTCCATTTCGTCTGGACGGTAGGGGGCTGGACAGCAAACGTGATCCGGCTCACTTTCGGGTGCCCAGGTTGTTATCTACCAGCGATGTCTATATCGAATCGTGATCTGCGATCCCGCTGATCGGGCGCATCGGTGTTGTCTGGGGCAAACCTTGTCGTTATCGTTCTGTAACCATGTCGGCTTTTGCGCGGATCAACTCGTCACGCTCGCCGCTGCTGTACGCGGCGGTGGCGGCTTTGCTGCTGACTCTGCTGGTCGGCGCCTCGCTGGCGATCACGAACCACAAGACGGTCGCGCTGGTCGTCGACGGTGAGCGGATCGAGCACAGCACCATGTCCCGCGATGTGCGCGCCATCCTGGCCGACGCGGGCTACGAGCTCTCCGAGCACGACGAGGTGAGCCCCGCGGCGGGCGCCAAGATCGGTGACGGCGCGACCATCACGCTCAACCGCGGTCGCGAGATCACGATCACCGTCGACGGCGCCGAGCGCAAGGTGTGGACCACCGGCATCACCGCCGGCGACGCGCTCGCCCAGATGCAGATCCCGTCCGACACCCACGTGGTGCCGACCCGCACCGAGAAGCTGCCGCTGGCCGGTGCCGCGCTCAGCGTCTACACCCCGCGCACCATCACGCTGTTCGACGGTGGCGCACCCCCGGTCGACGTGCGGCTCGCCGCGCCGACGGTCGGCGAATTCCTCACCGCGGCCGGCGTTCCGCTGAAGGAACAGGACTTCGCCGAGCCCGCCGCGAGCACCCCGCTGACCGGCGACATGCAGGTCACCGTCACCCGGCAGCGGATCGAGCAGCGCACCGAGACGCTGCCGCTCGAGCCCGCCGAGGTGGTGATCGAGGACGTCACTATGAACATGAGCCGCACCGTGGTCGAGAACCCGGGCGTGCCCGGCCTGCACGAGGCGACCTTCGCGGTCACCATGACCAACGGCGTCGAATCCGGTCGCGTGCAGACCAACTCCAATGTCATCACCCCGGCCCAGCCCAAGACCATCCGCAAGGGCGCCAAGCCGGGTACCGAGGTGCCGCCGGTCCGTGACGGCGCGATCTGGGACGCGCTGGCTCGCTGTGAGTCGACCGGTAACTGGGCGATCAACACCGGCAACGGGTACTACGGCGGCATCCAGTTCGACCAGAGCACCTGGGAACGCCAGGGTGGGTTGAAGTACGCGCCTCGCGCCGACCTGGCCACCCGCGAAGAGCAGATCGCCATCGCCGAAGTCACCCGCGCCCGCCAGGGCTGGGGCGCCTGGCCTGCGTGCACGGGGCGTCTCGGCTTGAGCTAACTCCCCAACCACCTCCCAGCCCTTACGCGCTTAACGCGAGACCGACTGCCAACAGTCGAGCTATCGGACGGCACGCTGAATCTCGGGGTGGCGGTACAGTCCACTCGGTTTCGCCGGGGCCGCTGTGCTCGTGCGGTTTCGGGGGGGGGGGGCGCCCGGGGGGGGTGGGGGTTGGGGGGGGTGTGGGCGTGGGGGGGGGGCGCGGGGGGGGGGGGGGGGTGGAGCGGGTT
>NZ_JBHXMY010000349.1:0-6443 GCF_042720195.1 Nocardia sp. NPDC058497
GGTAGCATTGTGCACACGCTGTAGCAGATAGGTACACTATGGTCATGAAGCAGATCCAGCAACGTGATCTCCGCAATGACAGCGGAAAAGTGCTCGCTGCGGTCGAAGCAGGCGAGAGCTTCATCATCACCCGCAACGGCAATCCGGTAGCCAAGCTCGAACCCTTGGTCCGACGGACGTTCGTGCCGGTAGCCGAACTCGCTCGCACCAGCGCTCGACTCCCGCACATCGACTACGCGCAGTGGCGTGCCGACCTCGATGCGATAATCGACCAGGAGATCCCGGGCAGTGAGTGAGTCCGCCGATCCACTCCACATACTGCTCGACACGTCGGTCCTCATCGACTACGCCGAGATTCACGCCGAGCTGCCTGCCGAGGCCGATGCCGCGATCAGCGCCGTCAGCCTCGCCGAGCTCGCGGCCGGAATACACGCCACGAAGGATCCGGTGCGCCAGGCACAGCGCCAGCTCCAGTTCCAATGGGTGGTGCGATCGTTCGATCCACTCGTGTTCGATGCCGAGACCGCCCATGTGTACGGGTCATTGGCATTGCTCGTCGAGCAGATCGGGCGCAAACCCCGTGGCCGAGGTGCAGATCTGCAGATCGCCGCCACCGCCGTCCAGCACGCGCTGCCGCTGTACACCCGGAATCCCGACGATTTCAAGGGCCTCGAACCACTGCTCAACATCGTTGCCGTGTGATCTGCGGTCGTTGGATCAGCGGTTGAGGGGAGCGAGGGTGTTGTCGGCGAGGGACTCGATGGTGGGGCGAGGGAGCATGGTGTCGACGTAGCAGAAGGTGATCGACAGGGTGGTGTCGAAGGTGGCTACGGCGACGGTGAGGGCGCTGGCGCAGGAGTTTGTGCCTGCGACGGTGAGGGCTGTGATGGGCAGGGGGTCGGGGGTTTCGGGTGGGGCGAGGCGGCCGAGGTTGCTGAGGGTGACGTTCCAGGGAGCGCGGCGGTCTACGAGTTCTACTGCGCGCCTGCCTGATTCGAGGGATCGTGGGCAGCCGTAGCGGATGGCGGCCAGGCCGGTCAGGTCGGCGTGGTGGGTGAGACGGTGGGACAGTTGCGTTTTCGCTGTTCGGGCCGCGTCCCAGAGGGAGCGGTTCGGGCCGAAGGGGACGAAGGTCGGGAGTACGGCGGTGAACATGCCGGGTTCGTCGTCGGCGGGTGGTGGTTGAAGCCGGGATCGCAGGTCGACCGGGATACCGATTCCGGCCACGCCGGATCCGCCAGGGCGGTTCAGTTCGCCCAGCGCCTGGGCGAGGGCGGCGGCGAGCGCGGCATTGACGGTGACACCGGCCTGATGACAGCGGGCGCGCAGGTTGGCGAGCTGGTCGCCTTCGATGGTGCGGTGCACGGTGCGGGTGCGGCGCACGGGGAGCGGGGGTAAGTCGCCGGGGAGGCCGACGGGGCGCCGGACCGTCGCGGTGAGCTGACCGGCGAGGTTCGTGCGCAGGCAGCGGAGCAGTCGGGTGTGCGCGGGTGGGATCAGGTCGTCGGCGGCCGGGATCGGTGGCCGGATGGCGGCGGGGCCGGGTGCGCCGAAGGCGACGGCGAGGATGCGTGACGCCAGCGAGGCCATCGAGCGGCCGTCGATCATCACGTGTGAGAGGACCAGGATCAGGTCGTGCAGTTCGTCGGAAGTGCCTGGGCGCCAAGCCAGATCGACGAGACTGCCCGGCGCGGTCGACAGGTCGATCGGTGCGGTGAGCTGGTCGTCGAAGACGGTGCGCCACTCGTCGGGGTCGGCGACGATGCGGTGCAGGACCGGCAGGTGCGGGTCGGCCGAGGGGACGAACCGTGGGCCGTCGACGACGATCGCGCGCAGCAGCGGGTATTCGGCGACGACGGCGTCCGCCGCCTCCTCCAGGCGATACGCGCCGATCGGACCACGCACCCGCAACCGGACCACGCAATTGGCCGGGGAGAGCTGGTCGACCAGCCAGAACCAGCGTTCCGACGGCGACAGCGGGCGATCGATCTCGCCGGCGCGCACCATGGCGCCCCCCTTCCTCCGCACCTCGTCCAGATCCGCGGACGGACAACGAACCGCCGCGCGCAACCGAGCGTACGGCCGGGCGGTCCGCTCGGCGTCCACCTCGGCGGTCCACGGTGTGCCACAACAGACCTGGTGTCCCGAACCGAACGATTCGCGGCTCGGCGGGGACCTGACTCGGCAAGCCGCCGCCGGAAGTGTTCACTCAGCGCTTTTATAGGCACTTACTACGTGCGTATTATGGACCTATGGGTTTCGAGTGGCCTGATTGGGCGATCGCTCACCTGATCGGCGTCGAACCCAGCGAGGTTCGGCAGGTCCTCGCAGCGTCACGACGGTGGCCACGCCCGGCCTTCGACGGCCAGGTGACCGTTCTGACGGTGTGGGGGCGCACCACGGCCGGGCGCCCGTTGATCGTGGTCACACGGCAGCGCGACGACTGGACGTGGGTGATCATCGGCGCACGAGCGATGCGCGCCGAGGAACTGGCGCAATTCGAGCAGTGGGAAAGTGGGAACCCCGCATGATCGGTCAGCGCCCGGAGGAGGCAGCCCGCGTAACCACGCAGGGCGCCCGAGCATGCGCAGAGGACACAGCATGAGCGATCAGGACTATCCATCCAGCAAAGAGGAACTCGCCGACTACATGGACCGGCTGAGTTTCTCCGATGCGCCCGCCGATGCTCCGCCGCGCCTGCCCGCCAACGAGGACATCATGGTGACCACCTCCATCCGGTTGCCGCTCGGCCTGCATTCCCGGTTGAAGGAGCTCGCCGACGAACGGCGCGTCGGCGTATCAACCCTGCTCAGGGAATGGGCCGAAGCCGCGGTCGCCGAGATTGACGACGAGGATCAGATGATCTCGCTCGCCGAGGCGAAGCGGGCGCTGTCGCGGGTTCACCCCATTCATCGGGCCAGCTGAGCGCCGACGTCGCGGGATCGTTCTCGGGCGCGAACCGGAGGGGTGTAAACATGCCTCATGATGTTCTGGCGGCGCCGATCGAAAGGCGAGCTGCATACCGTCCCCCGCTGGCCCACCGACCCGGATGCCAGGAAGGCGCTGGCGCGCTATCTCGACCGGCTGCCGACCGATCCGGCCGTGCCGCGGACCACCGAAATGCTGTTCAACGGTTGGGGACTCGATCTCGGCGGCAGTGATCTGTCCGGGCTCGATCTCGGTGGTGCCGAACTCGGCGAGGCGCGGCTGACCGGGGTCCGGCTGGTCGACACCGACCTCTACGGCGCCTGGATGTTGTCGACGGATCTGTCGGGTGCCGATCTCACCGGTGCCGATCTCGGCAAAGCCCAAGCCCGCGACTGCACACTGCGCGAAGCCCGGCTGCACGGCGCGCGGTTGATGAAAGCCGACTTCGCGACCTCCGATTTCCACCGCGCCGACCTCACCGGCGCCGACCTGCGGCGAGCGACGTTCGGCGACACCGATTTCCGGGGCGCGAGCCTGCGCGAAGCGCGGATGGACAATGCCAGTTTCCACGGCGCCCGGTTGGCGGGCTGCGAGGTGGCCGGCGCGGTCGGCGCGATCGACGGGCCTGTCGATGTGGGCGAACACAGTCCGCAGTGGCTCGACGGCGCGGCCTTGGCGTCGTGGTTCGCCTCGTCGGGAGCACCGGGCGTGACGGTTCGTTCGTTGCACCGATAAATCGAAACCACGCCCGAGCGCGGGTGACGTACGCGTGAAAATCGTTGCGCAGGTGGGTTATCCGCGCGCATTCTGTCGCCGTGCAGAAGGTATTCGCCGTGGTGCTCGCCCTGGTTGTCGGATTCGGCGTCGTCGGCTGCGAGCACGACGCCGCAGGCGAGGACACCGCGAAAGTGGTGAAAGATGTCGTGTGCGAAATGGTGGTGCCGATCGTCGACGCCGTCGTGGTGAAAATGAAAGCCGGGGTGACGGTGTCGGCAGTAGTGATCGCCGGGGCCACCGGCCTCGTGCTGAGCAAAGCCTGCGAAATTCTGCTCGACCGGATCGGCCAGGCCCCGGACGAGGAGCACGAGGTCACCCTCGACAACGGCAAGGGCTCGCAGACCACCAAGATCACCGGCAACACCTTCACCAGCGTGACGCAGGACGGGTGCGACAGAACCGGCGGCTGCCCCACCTCCTACGTCTGCCTGTTCACCGGCAGCGAGGGCACCGGCAAGATGTCCCTGTTCAAGATCGGCTCCCCCGACCTGGGCAACCAGCACATCGACGCCGCGACGGTCTCGGTCTACAACCGCACCGGCAAGACAGCCACCCTCTTCGCCGCCCGCAACAACAAGGGCGACACCTACACCATCGAGAAATCGGACAAGGGCGACCTCCCCGCCGACTGGCAGGCCACCGCCCGCTCGATCACCGTCGGTCCCCTCCCGACCACCACATCGAGCACCACAACCGGACCGAGCACCCCACCGCCGTCCACGTCGCGCACCCCGAGTTCGTCGACACCGTCGACCTCCAAGACATCAACCGCCGTCCCGACGTCCTGAAATCCGGTCAGTGGCTGTACCGCATCGCCGCGATCGGGCACCGGCAGACCCCGGTCAGGCGCCCGGCAGATTGCCGGTACGCCGGCCAGAGTATTCAGGCCGAACCCACCCGCACCATCCGGACCGCGCAGGCGATTCCTGGCGCGTTCGCCAAGCGCGAGTCCGTGGTGAGCAGTTCGCAACCGTAGGCTTCGGCTGCTGCGACATAGGCGGCATCGTAGGCGGTCAGGTTGTCACGGAGGTCCCAGATTCTCGGGACGAGTACGCGAGTGACAGGAACCTCGGGATCCAGGCCGCCGAGGGCAGTGACGGCGCGGTCGGCCTGGACGGCGGTAATCGTGCCTGCGCGGGTGAAGCGGCGGATCACTGACAGAACCTCGACGGTCCAGTGTTGTGGGGCGATCCAGCGGTTGTCGGCTTCCAGGGCTGCCCGGCACGCGTCACCGAGCGGGCCAGGGTTCAGGAGAGCGTGAACGAAGACCGATGCATCGACCACGATCACTCGCGGATCTCCGACTCATCCAACGCCGAATCTCTTTCGGCGCGTTCGGCATCCAGCGCCACGAGGACATCCCGCGTGGTGAACGCGACGTCCACTGCGGCGGGGCTGAACTGTTTGAGAACCGCGATATTGTCCTGGCGCCGAGCTTCATCGCGGACCAGGTCGAACAGAAATGCCTGCAGCGACTGCCCACGCTGGCGCGCCAGCGCGACCAGCTGATCACGGAGCGGTTCCGGCACGTCGCGAATCTGCAGGGCAACCATGCATGCAATTATACATGCACCCGCGGGCGGAGAACAGCCGCAGCTGCGCCGTATCAGAACTCGTCGCCAGGACGCGACAAAGGCTCCCACGGATAGCCGTGGGAGCCTTTGTCATTCAGTTACTGGACGCTCAGCGGCGGCGCTTGCCCTTGGTTTCGGCGCGGGCGGCTTCGCGGCGTTCGCGGCGGGTGCCGGACTGGCCGCCGTATTCCTGGGCGTCGGAGTGGGATTCGGCGCGGCCGTTCTCGGCGGGGCCCGAGTAGTTCAGGCCGCGGGGGGACGCGTCGGAGATGCCCTTGGCGCGCAGGGCGGGTGGGGCCTGGGTTTCGGCGGGCGCGTCCTGGGGGCGGGGGGCGCCGACCGGGGAACGCAGGCCCTGGCCGACGGAGACGCCTTCGGGCTGGGGCTGCTGGACCTCTACCTGGAGGTTGAACAGGAAGCCGACCGACTCCTCCTTCAGGCCCTCCAGCATCGCGGCGAACATGTCGAAGCCCTCGCGCTGGTACTCGACCAGCGGGTCGCGCTGGGCCATCGCGCGCAGGCCGATGCCCTCCTTGAGGTAGTCCATCTCGTAGAGGTGCTCGCGCCACTTGCGGTCCAGGACCGAGAGCAGGACCTGACGCTCCAGGTTGCGCATCGCGCCTTCGCCCGCGAGGCCGTCGATCTCCTGCTCGCGCTTCTCGTAGGCGGTGTGCGCGTCGTCGAGCAGGGCTTCGCGGAGTTCGTCGCGGGTGAGTTCGCCGGCCTCACCGGTGGCGGTCTCGCCCGCGAGTTCCTTGTGGTCCAGGCTCACCGGGTACAGCGTCTTGAGGGCGGTCCACAGCTTGTCCAGGTCCCAGTCCTCGACGTAGCCCTCGACGGTGGCGCCGTCGACGTAGGCGGTGACCACGTCGGTGATCATGTTCTGGACCTGACCCTCCATGTCCTCGCCACGCAGGATCCGGTTGCGCTCGCCGTAGATGACGGTGCGCTGCTGGTTCATCACCTCGTCGTACTTCAAGACGTTCTTGCGGATCTCGAAGTTCTGCTGCTCGACCTGGGTCTGGGCGCTCTTGATGGCCTTGGAGACCATCTTCGCCTCGATCGGCACGTCGTCGGGCAGGTTCAGGCGGGTCATGATCGCCTCGAGCGCGGCGCCGTTGAAGCGGCGCATCAGCTCGTCACCCAGCGACAGGTAGAAGCGGG
>NZ_JBHXMY010000350.1:0-6427 GCF_042720195.1 Nocardia sp. NPDC058497
TATCTATCAGGGTCCGGGGGTCTGGGATTTGTGTAAAAGAGCCAGTATGAATTACGTTCTGGTGGGATCGGAGTTGTGTATAACAGACAGGTATCGTCGTCGTCGACGAGGACCGCGGTGTCGTCGATCCGTAGCCGGTCACGGGTCGACTGCCACCGCTCGAGTGTTGTCACGATCATCGGCGCGCTCCTTCTGCTGATCGGTCGAGTGCCGCCTCCATGGTGCTCTCCTCGGTCGCTCGCGGCACGGCGGCGTCCGATCTGTCGAGCGTGCGGAAGGGCAACCACCAGTTGGCAGAGCCCATCAACTGGACCAGGGCGGGGACCAGCAGCATGCGGACCAGGGTCGCGTCCAGGATCAGGGCGATGATCATGCCGAGACCGAGGAAGCGCATCGGGGTCAGCGGGGACAGGGCGAAGGCGCCGGTGACGAGGATGAGCAGGACGGCGGCGGCGGTGATGACACGTGCTGTCTTGACCGTGCCGATGCGGACGGCGGTGGCGGTGTCGGCGCCGTCCCGGTGGGCCTCGGACATACGGGAGAGCAGGAACACCTCGTAGTCGGTGGACAGACCGAACACGACCGCGATGATCAGGACCAGCATGCCGGCCGGGATCGGACCCGCGGTGATGCCGAGCGGATCGGCGAAGTGGCCGTGGTAGAAGATCATGGTCAGCACGCCGAAGGTGGCGGCAAGGCTGAGGAACGCCATCGCAACGGCCTTGAGCGGCAACATGATCGAGCGGAATGCCACCGTCAGCAGCACCATGGTGGCCAGCACCATCATCGCGATCATCAGCGGCATCCGCGCGACCATCGAGTCGACGGTGTCGGCGGTCGCCGCGGTGTCGCCGCCCACGGCGAGGGTGGTGTCCGCCGGTGGTTCGAGTGCGCGGATGGCCTGGACGGCGGCGGTGGCGTCCTCGCTGCGGTCGGCGGCGGTGAGGAAGACGTGCAGGACGACGAAGTCGTCGTCGCGGCCCACCTGCAGTGCATCGCGGACCCCGGTGATCGCGTCGACGTCGTCGAGTACCGCGGTGACCGCGCCCGACTGCGGTGGGGCGCCGTCGACCCCGCGGATCACCACGGTCGCGCCACTGGCCGCGGCGGGGAACTTCGCGGTGAGTTCCTCGACGGTGCGGCGCATCTCGCTGTCGGGCGGCAACGCGCGATGGTCGATGTCGCCGAGCTTGATCCCGGTGAGCGGCGCGGCCAGGACGAGCAGGATCGCGCCGACGACGACCGTCACGATGCCCGGTCGCCGCAGCACGCCGTCGACCACCCAGGTGCTGAAACCTAGGGTGGGGGTGGTCGGCTTGGCGCGACCGATGCGTGCGCCGAACAGTGCCAGCAGGGCGGGCAGGACCGTCAGCGAGAGACCGGCGGCCAGCGCGACCGCGGCGACGGAACCGATTCCCAGCGACCGCAACACGGCCTGCGGGAACACGAACGTGCCCGCGAACGCACACATCAGCAGCAGCGCGGACAAGGCGACGGTGCGCCCGGCGGTGGCGTAGGTGCGGGTGATGGCGGCGGGCACGTCGCGGCTCTCGGCGTACTCCTCGCGAAACCGGTTGACCAGGAACAAGCCGTAGTCGATAGCCATACCGAGGCCGAGCAGCGACGCGATATTGACGGCGAAGGTGGTGACCTCGGTGGTCTCGGTGAGCAACCGGATGACGCCCAGCGAACCGGCCACCGCGAGCACACCCACCAGCACGGGTAGCGCGCCCGCCAGCACACCACCGAACACCAGCACCAGGATCAGCAGCGTCAGCGGCAGCGAAATCGACTCCGCCACGACGAGATCACGCTGCGACCGCTCGACGATCTCGGAGTTGAGCGCGCTGTACCCCGACAGCCTGGTGTCGATGCCCGGCACACGCAACGCGTCGGCGATCGATGGATACGCGGCAATGCGCGCGGTGTCGTTACCCGCGGTGAACACCACGGCGACGGCCTGCCGCCGATCATCCGAGACCAGGAAGTTCTTCACGGGCGGAACGGCGGTCCAATAGCTCTGGACCGGCCGGGCCAGCAGCGCTGGATCGATCCGTTCCAGCGCCGCACCGACCTGCGGGCCGATCTCGTCGACGGTCCGCCCCTCCGGCACGGTGTACAGCGCGACCACATCGGGACTCTGCGGTCCGAGATGCTCGGTGACCAGCCGATCCACCAGAGCCGACTCGCTGCCCTGGTCGGTGAACCCGCCCGCGCTGAGCCGCTGGGTGACGTCGGCGCCGAACGCCGCGCACAACCCGATGAAGACCACGACGGCGGCCAGCACCGTGCGCGGACGAGCGATGACGAGACGAGCCAGCGCGGTCACAGCGACGGGTCCGCCGAATTCTGCGCGGCCAACTCGGATTCGAGCATCGCCACGATCCGGTCCAGCAGTGCGTCCAGGCGTGCCTCCACCCCGTCGCCGTTGCGCGCCGACACCGTCAGGTCGGTCCGGCCGTCGAACTCGGTGAGCCCGAACAACAGTGGCATCGCGACGCTGTGCTGGGGTAGCACGTACAGCCCGGTGGGCTGGAAGCCGGGCACGGCCAGCTCCTCGGCGGTGAACCGGCCCATGTGAGACACGGTGGCCGACGCCAGGTTCCGGCCGATTCGGGCGCCGAGCCAGTTTGTCGTATGCAGGACACCACGATTGACTACATCGGGCACGAGCGTGATCCGCGTATTGGCCAGCTGGTTCAGCTCGCGGCGCTCGTGCAGGCCGGTCTTGATCTGATCCTTGACCTGCGTCCAGTCCCGGCCGGGTTCGATGTCGAGGAACAGCGGCAGGGCGAGATTGGCGGTCGAGCGCAGCTCCGGATCGTGCCTGCGCAGGTCGACCGGCATCATGATGCGCGAAGTCCCCGGTGTCTCGGCCGCGAGCAGCGCGCAGACCCGGGCCAGCGCACCCGGGCCCGCCGCGTCGATGCTCCGGTGCCGCAACAGATGCCGGGCCACACCCCGCCGCTGCCTGCCCCGGCCGACCGCGCTGCGATAGCGCGGCAGCATCGCCGTCGGCTTACCCGGCGCCCCGACCCGCGGCACGAGTTCCTGATCGGCGATCGGGTGCGGCTGGGGGATCGGCTCCTCGCCGCGCAGTGCGCGCAGCACATTCCGCACCCACAGCACCATGCCCATGCCGTCCATCACGCCGTGGAAGACCCGGAACACCAGCGTCACCGGCGCGCCGGTCAGCAGCAGCACCTCGACGGTGGTGTCCGGCGTCGGCCCGATCGGGCTGGTGAGCACGGGATCGGTCTCGAGCGCGGGCGCGTGCAGCACGTGCCCGCGCACCACCCGCACAGCGGGGGTGGTGCCGCTGTCGACCCATTCCGCACCGCGGCGCACCAGGCGCGCGCCGGGGGTCACCGCCGCGGCGGCAGCCACCGCCCGGCCCAGCCGAGCGGGGTCGATATCGCCCGCGCCGGGGATGACCAGTTGCATCAGGAACGGCGGCGCGAGATCGCGCATGGGGAAGTACATGCGTTCCGTCGTCGTGATCGGTCGGCGGAAGGTGGTGCTGCCGTTCATGATTGCCTCCGGAATCGTGCGATGACTAGCGCAGGTGCCTGGCGAGCGTCTCCACGCCGCCGACGGCGTCGAGCCAGGTGAGGAACTCGGCCAGCCCGGTGTCGCGGTCGGTGACCGGCGCATAGCCGAGATCGCGGCGGGCGGCGCCGGTGTCGTAGGTGGCGCTGCGCGTCATCAGGGCGACGGCGTAGCGCGACAGCGGCGGCGACCAGCGTTGCGCCACGGCCGGTATCCGCCACACGGTCTCGATGGCCGCGACCACGGCAGCGAGGACCCGGGGGTTCGGCCGGCGCGACGGCGGCGCATAGCCCAGCCGGGACGCGACCTCGCCGAGAAAGCCCCACACATCGGTCTTCTCGGCGTCGGCGATGAAGTACGCCTTGCCGCCCACGGCGTCCGCGGTGACGGCCAGCCGGCACGCGTGCACGATGTTGTCCACGTGGCACAGCGAGGCCTCGACCGTGCGGCCGTCCGACAGATCGGGCAGCGAACCCGCCGCGGTCCGGCCGAGCAGCCGCACGATCGGACCCGAACGGTCGCCCGCGCCCCAGATCGCCCGTGGTCGCAGCGCGACCGTGGTGAACCCGTCCGTATTCGCGGCGAGCACAGCACGTTCGGCGGCGGCCTTGGTCTCGGAGTAGAAGTTCAGATAGCGGCGCGGATACGGCAGCGATTCGTCGACGTCGAGCTGATCGCCGCCGTCGCGGTCCATCAGCGCACTGGGACTGGACACGAAGACGAACCGGGTGGCGCCGCTACCGCGGGCCGCGGCCAGCAGCAGCTCGGTGGCCTGCACATTCTCCGCCCAGAACCGGGCCATTGTCCCGCGCTCGTCGACCCGCGCCGCACTGTGGATCACGACATCCATGCCCTCGACGGCCCGCACCAGCGACGCCGGGTCGGCCAGATCGCCGTGCACGACCGTGACCCGCTCCAGCGCCGAGCCGAGATCGTCGAGAATGCTGGTGGGCCGCACCAGGATCGACACATCGTGCGCACCGTCGGCGACCAGCGCGCGCACGAGCGCACCGCCCAGGAATCCGGACGCACCGGTGACCAGAATCTTCATCGTCGCGCCTCCAGACGCTTGGCGGCCCACTGGGCGAGTTGTTCGCGGCCGATCTTGGCGTTGTGCCGGATATCGACGGGGAACCGGGGATGCACGAGGAACTCGCGGATCGGCTCCACGGTGTCGAATTCCACGGCGCGCGTGCGCAATCGGGTCTGCACCGCGCCCGGATCGGCGCCCGGTTCGAGCTCAACGCACAGCACCGGCCGTTGCGCGCCGCGCGCGCCGACACCGACGAGCGCGGTCCGCGCCACCCCGGGCACCACGTTGAACACCTGCTCGACCTGCACGGTGAACATCGGCCCGCGCGCGGTCTCGAGCCGCTGACTCTTGCGCCCGCAGAACCAGATCCGGCCCTGCTCGTCGATCCAGCCCAGGTCGCCGGTGCGATGCCAGGTCCGCTCGCCGTCGGCGATCTTGCCCGCCGCGTTCGCCGCCGCGGGCCAGTAGTAGTGGGTGCTGCCCTTCGGGCCCGTCACGACGATCTCGCCCACCTCGCGCGGACCCGCGGGACGATCCGCGTCGTCCCAGGACGCGACCGCGTCGTCGGTGATCGCGAGCAACCGCACCTCGACGCGATCGGCCGGACGGCCGATACACGTTCCGTCACCCTGATGCGCCCGCTCGACCAGACCGTCGAGGAGTTCCCTGGATTCGATCGTCGACATCGGCAAGGCCTCGGTCGACCCGTATCCCGCGTAGATCTCGGCGTCGGGGCTCAGCACCTCGCGCAGGCCCGCCACGCACCAGTCCGGCACCGGCGCTCCACCGGAGAAGACACTGGACAGCGTGCTCAGCTCGGCAGGCTGTGCGCGCAGATACTCGAGCAGCGGAATGAGCAGGGCGGGGGAGGCGAACAGGGTGCGCACGCCGAACCGTTCGATCGCGTCCACCACATGGGCGGGATCGGTCGAGCCGACCTTGCTGGGAATCAACGGCGGAAGCACACACCGCGATCCGAGCAGCAGATCGAGCACACCGACCAGCGGCAGGGTGATGAGCGACGTCTCCGGCGGGGTGTTGCCGCGGGCGGCATGCACCTGCTCGACCATGGCGGCGAGATTGCCGTGCGTCAGCTCCACCGCCTTGGCCGGACCGGTGCTGCCGGTGGTGAATCCGATGATCAGCACGTCCTCGGGTGCGGCGGGCGAGCGCTCCGGCAGCGTGCCCGACGGCCTCCGGCCCCACGCGCGCAGGGTCGGACCACGCCAGAACCAGCGCCGTCCGACCGTGAGCGTGGTGCGCACGCCGCGGAAACTGCGCGCGAACAGCACCCGCAGGGCATGCGCCTGCGGGATCCCGATGAACGCCTCCGCCTCGACCGCGCGCAGACAGTGCACCATCCGGCGCACACCCATCCCCGGGTCGATCACCACCGGCACCGCGCCGATCTTCAACAGCGCGAACAGGATCGCGTACAGCTCCGCACTGGGCAGCACGAGCACGATGGTGCGTGTCCCGCTGCTCACCCCCGATCGGAGGAGCTGCTGGGCGATCGCGTCCGACCACTGGTCGAGTTCACCGTAGGTGATCCGGCGGTAGTCGGGCAGACCGGCGGGTGTCTGCCCGTCGGGGTAGATCACCGCGGCCCGGTCCGGTTCCGCGGCGGCGAAGCGCCGGAAATCGTCGATGGTCTGCCAGTAGGTCGCCGTCGTCACGCGGTGGTCTCCGCGGGGAGGCGGTAGAGCGCGGCGGCCGCGGACGGACCGGCGCCCGCCGCGACGAACAGCACGTGGGTGTAGCCGGTCAGCGAGCCCTCGGCGATCGCGCGGTCGTAGGCCAGGGGCAGCGAGGCGGTGTGCGGGTCGCCGTCGGTCAGGTCGGTAG
>NZ_JBHXMY010000351.1:0-2113 GCF_042720195.1 Nocardia sp. NPDC058497
CCATCCGGTCATGCGGGCAGCGGGTGAGGCGACCAGGGAACGAATACTCGCCGCCGCGAAGGCCGAGTTCGCCGAATTCGGTATCGCCGGAGCCAGGATCAACCGCATCGCGGCCGCCGCCAACGCCAGCAAAGACCGGCTCTACGCCTACTTCCCCGGCAAGAACGAGCTCTACGCGGCCGTCACCGAACGCTGGACCAGCCACACCGCCGTCGAAACCGCCCTGAGCGCCGACGACCTGCCCGCCTACGTCGGCCGCCTCTTCGACCATTTCGTCGCCCACCCCGACAACGCGCGCCTGCAGGCCTGGTCCGACCTCGAACCGGCGGGCACCTTCTTCGGCGCCATCCTGCGCGACACCATCGACGCGAAACTCACCGAACTGCGCCGCGGACAACGCGAAGGCCTGATCACCGCTGACATCCCCGCCCCGATCCTGCTCCGCATGCTCTCCGACCTGGCCCGCACCAACGCGATGCAGGCCAGATTCGCCGCCGAGAGGGGCGACACCGACCAACTGGCAGCGCGCCGCGCGGCCACCGTCTGCGCCGCCACCCGCATCGTCGCTCCCTGAAACACCACTATCGTGGGCGCAGTGGGGAGCGTATGGAATTCGTGGGGGCACGTACTGATCGTGTGGGCGCTGGCCGTGCCGATGGTTCTGGCCACCACCGTCCTGCTGGTGCGTCGACGAATCGGTTCCGGGACGCCGCGGCGCATCGCACTCAGGCACTCGATCGCCGAAGTCGGCATTCTGACCGCGACCCTGCCGTGGGTCTGGATGATTCTCACGCCCGCCACCGGCGAACGAGCTGTCAGCCTGGTGCCGCTGCGAGACCTGGCCGACACCCTGAGCGCTGCGCCGGCCACCGCCGTCGTGCAGGTCGGCGCCAATCTCGCCCTGTTCGTTCCCCTGGGTTTCCTTCTCCCCCTTCGATTTCCCCGACTCTCAGGCGCCCTCCGCATGACCGCTGTCGGGGCGCTGCTGTCGACCACGCTCGAGGTCGCCCAGTATGTCCTCGACCTGGGCCGGGTCTCCTCGGTGGACGACGTCCTCATGAATGCGGCGGGTGCGGGCGTAGGCGCACTCCTCGCCGCCGTCCACGTCGCCCGCCGGGAATCGGGGTGTTCGCAGAGTGATCGAGTGCTGACCCGGCTCGAGTGGGCGGGCTGAGGTCGAGCGCCGTTCCGGCGTCCTCGTACTGTCGTCCGGTGATCGGAAACCTGCGAATCTTCTTCCTCGGCGATTCCTTCGTCCAGGGCATCGGTGATCCCGAATACCGGGGCTGGGTCGGGCGCGCCCTCACCGAAACCGGCACGGGGATTACGGCATTCAATCTCGGCGTCCGTCGCAACACCTCCGACGATGTCCTGCGACGCTGCTGGACCGAGATCGAACCCCGTCTGGCGCCCGACGCCGACCATCGGCTGGTGCTGTCCTTCGGCAGCAACGACGCGGTCGAGGAGAACGGGGTGGTCCGGGTCGATCCGGACCGCTGCCTGGACAATCTCGCGACCATCCTGGACGGGGCACGCCGGCGCGCGATCGCGCCGCTGATCGTCGGCCCGCCCCCGGTGATCGACGCGGGCGAACCCCACCTGCACAGGACGACCGCGCTCGCCGAACGTATGGCGGCCCTGTGCCACACCCGCGACATACCGTTCATCGCCACGACAACAACGCTGGCCGCCGACCCGACCTGGCGGGCCGAGGCGCTGGCCGGTGACGGCGCCCATCCGGGCAGCGGCGGCTACCGGCGACTGGCCGACATCGTCCTCGCCGACCGGTGGCACGAGTGGATCGCCAAGCCGCGCCGGTGACCTCAGTGGGCGGGCGTCGCGCGGGGGCTTTCGGTGCGCGGGACCTGGAGTAGCTGGCGGGCGATGAGGTCGGTGAGACGTTCGCGCGTGGTGTCGAATTCCCCGCGCATCCACGCCGCGACCAGCTCGAGGGTGCCACTGACCACCACGTAGGCGGACATCGCCGAGTCGAGCAGGTCGCCCGAGGAATCCGGGAGGAGTTCCCGGGCGACCCCGGCCCTCCGCGCCGGGGAAGCGGGGGGGGGGGTCCTGCGCCCCCGGCGCCCCGCCTGGGGGCGGGGGGGGGTCGAGG
>NZ_JBHXMY010000351.1:2123-6397 GCF_042720195.1 Nocardia sp. NPDC058497
GGGGCGCGCCCCCCCCCCACAGCGGCCGCGCACCCCGCGCGGGGCGCCACGGCGGCGCGTGCGGCCGCGCCGGCCCCGGCCCCCCCCCCCCGCGGCCATCGCCGCGGCGATCGAGTGCTGGGTGGACAGCCGCGCGGCCTGCAGCGCTTCGGTGCTGTGGGCGGTCAGCAGCAGCGCGTGCCTGCGGGGGTCGGCGATCAGGAACCCCAGCGCGGCGTCGGCGGCGGCATGGACCTGACTGTGGATATCGGGGGCCGCCGCGCGGGTGGCCGCGACGACGGTGGCGATGCCTTCGGTGGTGAGCTCGTCGACCAGCGCCGACAGCAGGGTGTCACGGTCGGCGAACTGTTCGTAGAAGTAGCGATCGTTGAGACGCGCGCGAGTGCAGACCGCCCGCTTGGTGACCGCGGGCGCGCCACCCTCGGCAAGCAGGTCGAGCGCCGCGTCGAACAGTGCGGCACGGCGCCGGGATCGACGCTCGTCGGCGGCCACCCCCGCATAGGCGCGCGGTGTCGCCGTTCCGTCGGAGTGCTCATCACCCATGCTCTTGACCATCCCACCATTCTGGTGCACTCTGACACCACACGAGTTTCTGGTGTCGCACGGCACCAGATTGGCGCCAAGGCGTCGACCGGGCTCGTATGTCCTCGACGCTGGAACAAAGGAGTTCCCGATGACCTGTCCCGTGCCACACATCACCGAATCGACCGCACCCGAACACCTTTCCGGTGCCGTCGCACGATTCGAGCGAGTGGGCGGATCGGTACTGTTCGGCCTGTTCGCGGTAGGCCTGTTCGATCAGCCGATGCTGCCGCCGGTCTCGGCCGCACTGGAAGCTACCGGACGTTCGCGCAATCAACCGTGGGCCCGAGCGGTCCGCACCGCCGCCGCCGACCAGCTCATCTACCACGGCGAAGACCCCGAACGCGCCGCCGAAGCACACCGGCTCATGGTGCTGCATCGCGACGTCAAAGGCATCGGCCCGGACGGCGAACGCTACTCCGCGCTCAACCCGCAGGCATGGAACTGGATCCTCTACTCGGCGTTCTTCGTCCAACGCGGCGCCTACATCGCCCTCACCGGCACCGAACCCTCACCCGCCGAGAACCAGGCGATCTGGGACCACTACCGGCACAAGACCGACGGTTTGCACCTGCCCGGCAAGTCCCGGCCGATCGAGGACTACACCGAACTGGTCGCCCACTACGAGCGCATGGCCGCCGGCGAACTCCGCGCCACCCCCGCACTCGCCGCCGCCACCGCCTCGGTCCGGCAGGCGCCGCTACCGGACTTCCTCCCCGCCATGGCAGGCCCGCTGTGGCGGCTGGGATCCCCGATACTCAGCCATGTGGTGATGCTGCTCGGCTGCGGCATCATGCATCCCGACGTGCGCGCCCGCATGCCCATCACCTGGACACGCCGCCACGACCGGGAATTCGCGGCGATCACCGCGGTGCTGCGCGTCGCCTTCGACCGGCTGCCCGCCTCGGTCACCGATTCCCCGATGGCACGCAACCGGCGCAAGTACCGCAAGCTGGTGGCACAATATCGCGAGGTCGGACTGACCTCGTTCGTACCCGAGCCCGCCGTCAGGTCGTGAGCGACAGGGCCGAATCAGGCCCTGTTGACAGCATCTGACCACCACCGGATCATCTTCTTGGACATTTGTCCGAGACTCGATGCCCGAGGCGGTACCCATGCTCGAATCCCCCGTCACCTCGGTCGAACAGGCCGACGTCGTCGTAGTCGGCGCCCGCTGCGCCGGCTCGGCGACGGCCGTGACGCTGGCGCGAGCAGGACACCGGGTCGTCGTCCTCGACGCCGCTCCCCTACCGTCGGACACGCTGTCCACCCATCTGCTGTGGCCGGCCGGGCTCGCCGAATTGCAGCGACTCGGTGTGCTCGCCGAGGTCGAGGCACTCGGTGCGCCCCGGCTGACCCGGGCCTACGCCGAAGGCGCCGGGTACGGCATCGAATCGCCGTTTCCCGCCGTCGACGGGATCGACTACGCGATGTGCGTGCGCCGCACCGGCCTCGACGGCGTCCTCGTACGCGCGGCGATCGAGGCAGGTGCCGACGTCCGCCCGCGCTGCCGGGTCACCTCCGTCGTCTGGGCGCAGAACCGGTGTGCCGGTGTGCGATACACCGATCAGTCCGGTGCCGTCGTCGAGGTCAGGGCAGCACTGGTCGTCGGCGCGGACGGCCGCCACAGCACCGTCGCCCGATCGGTGGGCGCCGACCAGCCGTTCCTCACCACGCCCAGCGGACGCGACTGCTACTACGCGTACTGGCGTGACACCACCGGCAACCCACGCCACACCGCCGCCCAATGGCGCCACGGCGCCGACCTCGGCACCGCGTTCCCCTGCGACGACGGCCTCGTCCTGAGCCTCGTGCAACCACCCGCGGCACCGGGCCGATCCGGTCCGGGCGAAGCCGAACGGCGCTATACCGAAGCGGTCGCACGGATTCCCGCACTGGCCGCCCGGCTCCACGGATGCGAACGCGTCGGCCGGGTCCGCGCCGCCACCGGCATCGCCTCCTACTTCCGGCGCTCCGCGGGCCCCGGCTGGGCACTGCCCGGCGACGCCGGGCACTTCAAAGATCCCGTCACCGCCCAGGGCATCCGCGACGCCCTGCACTACGGACGACTACTCGCCGAAGCCGTCACCGAGGTCATCGACGATCCCAGCGTACTCGACCGGTCACTGCTGGAATGGGAACGACGGCGCATCATCGAATGCCGCGACATCTTCCACTGGACCAACCGGCTCGCGCGCGGAGAAGCCATGCGGCCCTTGGAGATCGCGCTATATCGCAGCGCCGCCACCGACCCGGAACTGGCCCGCATCACCACCGGCATCTTCTCCCGCACCCGCAGACCCGCCGAGCTGCACACCCCGTCGCGCGCGGCGCGGCTGGTCGTCGGCGCGGTGCGCCACCAGCGCGCGAACACCCGTGCAGTACTGCTCGACCTCGCTCTGGAGATCCGCACGGGCGCCCGCAACTGGTTCACGAACCGGACTGCATTGCGCGGCAACAGGCCCCACACACGCGTACGGCGATCTACCCCGCATGTTCCCGAGGTTCGAGCATCCCGAGGCCGGTGACGTCGCGGACATACTTCTCGATCAATTCCGGACCCAGGTGCGGGATATCGTGCTCGGCCCCGATCTGTGCCGCCCGCACCGCCGCCCGGAAACCGTCGGCAGGCAACGCCGAACCGGGTAGCGGCCTGCCGGGACGCCGATGCGCGTGCAGCAGCGGAAGCAGGGTGTGTTTGCGCTGTTCCTCGGGCAGGGCCCGCAAGGCGGTCTCGAAGCGGGCGAACCATTCGTCGTAGTCGTCGACGCGGTCCACCCGATGACCCGCCTCGACCAGCCAGTCGACGAACACATCGAGCGAGATGCCGTCATCATGTGGGTTGACGACATCGTAGGTGCGATACCCCTCGGTCGCCGCCGCACCGAGCCCAGTGACCGCAGCGGCAACGAAGTCGGCGGGCAGCCCGTCATAGTGCGCGCGCTGCCGACCACCACGGGAATCGGTGACATAGAACGACATCGGCGCGAGACCCGTCACCAGCACGCTCAGCAGCAAGCGTGTGAACACGTCGGGCACATTGAGCTGACCCGGATAGGTACTGTGCGCGAGAATCATGTCCGAACGGAACACCGCCACCGGCAACCCGAACCGGTCCGACGCCTCCCGCAGCAGCACCTCACCCGCCCACTTGCTGTTGCCGTAACCGTTGGCATAGGTCTCGTCGAGGCGGCGCACAGGACTCATCGTCCGCACGTCACCGTCCTCGGCGAAGGACTCACCCTGCGCCGCGACCGCCACCGTCGACAGATAGCTCACCGGCTTGCGTGTCGACGTCGAAGCGAGCCGGATGACCTCGGCGGTACCCACCACATTCGGGCTGAACAGCTGCGCATAGGGCAGCACATGATTCACCAATGCCGCCGAGTGCACAATCAGGTCGACATCCTCGGCCAAGCGCTGCCAACTCGACGAGTCGAGCCCGAAACCCGGTTCCCCGATATCGCCGGGCAGCACCTCCAGCGCGCCCGCGGCGAGCGCACGGAAACGCTCGCGCAGATCGCTGTCGGTATCGAAGGCCGCGTCGAGTCGCACCCGGGCGGCAGCGGCATCGCCGCCCCTGACCACACAGATCACCCGGCCGCCGACCGGTGCCAGTCGTTCCAGCCAGGTCAGCAGCAGAAACCGGCCGAGATAGCCGTTCGCGCCGGTGATCAGCACCGTGTTCGCTG
>NZ_JBHXMY010000352.1:0-5350 GCF_042720195.1 Nocardia sp. NPDC058497
CAGGTGCTGGCCGGCGCGCTCGACTCGAATGCCAGCGACAAGGCCTCGCACTTCATCCACATCTGCAACGCCTTCGAGATCCCGCTGGTGCTCGTGGTCGACACCCCCGGCTTCCTGCCCGGCGTGGAACAGGAGAAGGCGGGCGTCATCAAGCGCGGCGGCCGGTTCCTGTTCGCCTACGTGGAGGCGACCGTCCCCAAGGTGACTGTCGTGATCCGCAAGGCCTACGGCGGCGGCTGGGCCGTCATGGGCGCCAAGGCGCTGGGCTGCGACGCCTACCTGGCGTGGCCGACCGCGCGCATCGCGGTCATGGGCGCCGAGAGCGCCGTCGGCCTGACCCAGCGCAAGATCCTCGACGCCACCCCCGAGGACCAGCGCGGCGCGATCCGGCAGCAGATGATCGACTTCTACAACGCGACCATCGCCACCCCGTGGATCGCCGCCGAGCGCGGCTACATCGACCGCGTCATCGAGCCGTCGACCACCCGCCTGGAAATCCGCCGCGCCCTGCACCTGCTGCGCGACAAGAAGGTCGTCCGCTACCCGCGCAAGCACCACCTCCTGCCGCTGTGATCCGGTCGGGGCAGGCTGGACGCTGTGTGCGCCCGCGCGGCGGCCGGAGAAGACGCAGTCGGCCAGGGACAGGCCGCTGACGTAGGAGTCCGAGCAGACCCCGACCGCCGCGCGCCCCGCCGCGAAGAGACCGGGGATGACGCCGCCGGATTCGGCGCGGACGGCGCCGGTGTCCTCGTCGACCAGCAGACCACCGAGGGTGAGCATGGGCATCGGGTAGGTGAGCCGTGCGGTGAACGAGATGTCCAGCAGGGCGAAGGGTCCGGTGCGAATCGGGCGCCGGATGTCGTCGGGCTTGCCCAGCGGATCGGGCTGATTGTGCTCGATCGCCTGGTTGTGCGCGTCCACGGTGTCGCGCAGGGCGACCGGGTCGATACCGGCGCCGGTGGCGACCTCCTCGACGGTGCGGCCGGAGACGCGCCCGATCCGCCACAGCCGCTCGGTCTGCATACGCTGGAACCACACCGACTGCGGGCCGATCTGGGTGCGGGCTTCGGCTTCCAGTTCCGCGTCGACGAGCAGCCAGGCCCGGTTGCCGGGGCTGGTCGCGATTGCCGCGCCCAGTGCGGCGCCGTAGCGGGATTCGTCGATCATGCGCTGCCCCAGGCGATTCACGGCGATCGAGCCGAACAACGCACTGGGCGGCGCGATGAAGCGCCACGTCGACATCGCCTCCATCTTGCCGCTCGCCGCGCCGATATCCTGCGCCATCGAGATGCCGCTGCCGTCGTCACCGGCGGTGCCAAGCGGCAGCCCCTGCGACCACGGGTACGCGGGCGCATGCCGGGCCACCATCGCCTGGTTGGCGATGAACCCACCAGTCGTGAGCACCACACCGGATCTCGCCTGGATCCGCACCGGTCGTCCGTGTTTGCGCTCGATCCGGGCCAACAGCGACTCCACCGCCCGGCGCAGACCAGGGTGATACACACCGGGTTTCGCCGAGATGCGGGCGAGCAGGGCGAACCGGCGTCGCACCGCCGCGGGCGCACCGTCGATCGTGACGGCCTCGACACCCGTCACCCGGCCGCCCTCGACGACGAGACGGGCTGCCCTGGTACCGGTTCGGACGTTGACGCCCCGCGCGGCGGCCGATTCGGCCAGCGGTCCGAACAGCGCCTTGCCGGAGACACCGGGGCCGTGCGCACGATGGCCGCGCTGCCGCGGCTTCGCGAGTTCCCGGTAACCGCCGGAGTTCTCGCTGCCCGAGTAGTAGAGGTAGTAGTCGTCGGTCGGATAGGACGTCTTGTACGGGCACACCGACGGCTGGAACGGCACGCCATGCTCGGACAACCAGTCGATCAACGCCGGGGATTCTTCGCAGAATCGGCGCAGCGTCGGCGCGCTCACCGCGTCACCGACCTCGGCTTCCAGGTAGGCGAGCATGTTCTCGACGTCGTCGTCGATGCCCGCGGCGCGCTGCACCCAGGTGCCGCCACCCGCGTACACGATGCCACCGGACAGCGCCGTCGCACCGCCGCCCAGATAGCGGTCGATCGCGAGCACGTCGGCGCCCGCTTCGCGCGCGGCCAGCGCCGCCACCACACCCGCGCCGCCGTATCCGACGACAACGACGTCGGCTGACAAATCCCAGGTCCGCACCTGTACCACCTTCCGGGCGGACGCGCCGTCGACATGGTCGCCGCCTGGGGCCGACTATAACGTGTTCTAGAAATGCGGACTACCGACCTTCCCGATCAACCCGGTGCACGACGACCGGGCGAGTGACGCGGCGGCATCGAGCACACAAGGCCGCGTCGGTGCCGAGAAGCGGGCTCGTCCGGGGCGACACTGGGAGCCGTGGACAACGATTCCCCGGAGAAACCGCAGGCGAGCGCACGCACCCTGATGCCGCCGTGGCTCCCTCGGGCGATGGCGCTGGCCCTTGTCTTCTTCGGGCTGTTCCTGCTCGCCGACTGGGCGTTCCACCGGCTGCTCGGCATCCTGATCATCCTGCTGGTCGCCTTCTTCATCTCCCTGGCGATGGAGCCCGCCGTCGCGGTGCTGGTGCGGCGAGGCATGCCACGCGGACTCGCCACCGGGCTGGTGTTCATCGGCACCTTCGCCTGCGTGCTGGCCTTCCTCGCCGCACTGGTGACGCTGCTGGTGGAGACGACGGCGAACCTCGCCCACGAGACACCGCGACTGCTCGAGGAGGGCATCGACTGGGTCAATCGCGCCTTCGGCCAGCACTTCACGATGCACGACCTGAGTCAGCGGCTGCTGCGCGAGTCCGACCTGATCGAGGGTTACGCCCGTACCGCCGCCGACAATGTCTGGGGCGTGTCGACGACCGTGCTGGGCGGGCTGGCGCAGGTCCTGACGATCGCACTGTTCAGCGTCTACCTCACCGCCGGCGGGCCGAAGGTGCGGCGCACCGTCTGCTCGATGCTGCCACCCGCCCATCAGCAGACATTCCTGCACGCGTGGGATCTCGCCATCGACAAGACCGGCGGCTACCTGTACTCGCGGCTGCTGCTCGCCATCGTCTCCGCGATCGTGCACGGTGCGTTCCTGGCGATCCTCGGCCTGCCCAACCCCATCGCGCTGGGTGTGTGGTTCGGCGTGATCTCCGCCTTCATCCCGACCATCGGCACCTACATCGCCGCGATCCTGCCGGTGTTCGTCGCGCTGTCGGTCGATCCGCTCGACGCGGTCTGGGTCATCGTGTTCGCGGTGGTGTACCAGTGGGTCCAGGACTATCTGCTGCAGCCGCGGATCACCGCGCGCACCGTCGACGTCAATGCCGCGATCGCGCTGCTGGCGGTGCTGGCGGGCGGTGCGCTGCTCGGCGCGGTCGGCGCGCTGCTGGCCATCCCGGCCACGGCGACGGTCCAGGCGTTCCTGTCCGAATACGTGAAACACTATGCGGTGACCGAGGATCCGCGCATCGACCAGACGACCGCGCGGCGGAAACGGTCAGCGAAAGCGCCCGCCGACGACTGAACCGTTCCGGCGCGCAGAGCGGCCTAGGCCTCGCTCGACCCGAGCCCGGCGCGGACGTCCTCGGCGAATTCTGTTGCCGCCGAGCGCGCTTGCGGATCGACGAGCGTGCTGGCGAAGCCGTGCGGGAGGTTGTCGAACTGGCGCAACCGGACCGGGACTCCTGCGGCGCGGAGCCGATCCGCCAGGGCGGTCCCCTGGTCGCGCAGGACATCCATCCCGGCGGTGGCCACAGAGGTCGGCGGCAGCGCGCTGACATCGTCGGCGGACAGCACGGAGAAGCGCGGATCCACGCGATGCTGCTCGGTGTCGGCGTACCACTTGATGGCGCGTTCGACACAGCCCTTGTCGAGCGGGGTGGTGAACAGGTCGCTGGAGACGTGGCGGTCGAGGTCACCGTCCAGGGCCGGGTAGAGCAGCGAAAGATGCGCGGGGCGATACCGGGCGGGCAGATGCAACGCCACCGCGGCGGCCAGATTCCCGCCCGCGCTGTCGCCGCCGATGCCGATCCGGGCGGGGTCGACTCCGAGTTCTTCGGCATTGTCGACCACATAGCGGAACACCGCGGCGACATCGTCGTAGGCGGCCGGGAACGGGTGTTCCGGGGCGAGCCGGTAGTCGGCCGCCAGCACCGTGACACCGGACCGGTCGGCCAGGAATCGGGCCAGTCCGTCGTAGCCGTCGATGCTGCCCACGTGCCATCCGCCACCGTGGATGAACACCAGCAGTGCGCCGTTCGCGCTGTGTGGCGTGTATATCCGCGCGCGAAGGGCACCGGGGATGGCGATCTCGGAGGTCTCGACCGGGCCGGTCGGCACGGCGGTCGCCAGGCTCATGAACCAGTCCAGCCGTCGCCGTCGCGCGGCGGTAGGCGGCGTGAGCGCCAGCAGCTCGCACTTGCCGATGGCGGAGAACATCTGCATCCTGCCGCTGAGCCGTTGCCCGTCGACGACGGGACGGCGAATCGGCAGCAGGTCGAAGACCGCGCCGGGTGCGGACAACACCTTCCCGGCGGCGCCACGAACAAGGGTTTCCAGCAACGACATGACTCCACCATGGCTTTCGTCCAGCCCGCTGATCGCTTCAGCGCGCTCGGCCCTGATTCTGTCCCACCGAACCGACCGGCACCGATGATTCCGGTCTCGCACTGTCATCGGGCCCGAGCCGAATGCGGTGTTGAAGGTTGGTGGCCGCAGCTGCCGCCGCGGCCGCGACACCGTCGTTGTTCGCGACCGCGGTCCAGCGGGCGCCCTATCTCGCGCCGCTTCTCACCGATGCCGCCGCGTCGGGTGTCGATGCTCGCGCCGTGTCGTTCGGGCTGGCCGGTGTGGCAGGCATGGCCGGGATGCTGGTAAGCCGGTATATCAGAACTTGGCGAATGGCTCGGCTACCTCACCGACGCAGGCGGTTGTCAGTGGCGGCGAGAAATTCGGCGATGACCTCGGTGAGCCGCTGCGGCTGGTCTTCGGGCAGCAGCGTGTAACTGTCCTCGATCTCGACGAGATGGGCGTCGGCGTACAGCTCGGCGAGGCGGCGGGCGTGTGCGATCGGCATCATCTTGTCCTCGACCGCCCAGGCGATGAGCACAGGTCCGGAAAAGGCCGCGTTGCGCGCGGCGATCTCGAGCAGTTCGGCGCGACGCGGCACCGTATTCAAGTACTTGGCGAGGTCCCGTCGCACATCGCGATTGACCGTTGCCGGGCGGAACCACGCGTCGATCACGTCTTTCGGCACTGGCCGCTTGCTCATCCAACCCCCCGTCGCGGGGGCCCCCCCCCCCCCCCCCCGCGCGGAAAAAAAAAAAACACACACCCACACACACAAAAAAAACAGA
>NZ_JBHXMY010000352.1:5360-6384 GCF_042720195.1 Nocardia sp. NPDC058497
GATAAACACCTTTTTTTTGGTGGGATGTGTCTTTTGTTTATAAGAGTCTGGGGCGGAACCACGCGTCGATCAGGTCTTTCGGCACGGGCGGCTTGATCATCCATCCCCAGGTCGCGGGCCCGCGCTTCCCCAGCCGGGTGTTCAGCACCGCCATGACAGTGCGAAGTCCGCCGGGGACCTTGGCGGCGGCGACGATGAGGCGAGCAGGCTTGGGCGGATAGTTGTCGTATGCCTCGCACGAGGTCAGCACGAGTCGGCCGACGCGATCGCTGCCACGCGTGCCGAGAAGAAGCTGCGCACCGCCCCAATCGTTTTGGACCAAGGTGACATCCCGCAGATCGAGTGCCTCCACGAAATCCCCGACCAACGCGGCCATACCGAGGAAGGACACGTCCCCGTCCTCGTTCATGGGCTTGCGATGACCGCCCAGCGGCCAGGTCGGGACAATGCACCGGTATTCGGCGCGCAAGCTGCCCACCACATGCCGCCAACCCGAACCGTCCATGAGCAATCCGTGAATGAAGACCAGCACCGGCCCGTTCCCGCCGGTGTCCTCGTACTCGATGACGCCGGCGGGAAGCTGTACTTCGAACATTTCGTTGTCTCCTCGGTTCATTCGTCCGGCGGACTGAATTCGGTCCGCCTCGGTCGTGCGTTGCCTCGCGCGGCTGAGAAATTCACGGGCTGCCCAGGCTGCGCATGCGCTATTGCCGCCAGATTCGCCCGGCGTGCTCGACGGATGCAGAACCCGCGACGCCGATACCCGGGTCCGGGGGGTCGTATGACAACTCCGTTGTTGCACTCTCGGTTTCGAGGCCCTCATGGACGAGCTTTGCGTTCCTCGGCAGTGCCAGGAAGCCGAAGGACAGGAGCAGCATGATGCCTGCTCCGTACCAGAGCGTGTATCGGAAGGTGTTGGCGAAGTTGATCGCGTTGGGGGGGGGGGGCGCGGCCGGGGGTTCGGCGGGGGGGTCGTGTTGGTGGGGGGGGGGGGCGCGCGGCCCGAGGGGGGGTTTGTGTGGTG
>NZ_JBHXMY010000353.1:0-6362 GCF_042720195.1 Nocardia sp. NPDC058497
GTGTCGAAACCGCACTGAACATAAGGCGGCGAAATCGCCGCTTTTCCAACGTCTCCTGGTTTCTGGGCAGATCACCACCGGTTGTCGAAAACCGCCATGAAGCGGCACGGGAATTTTGCCGTCAGCATTCGCTGCGCGCGGCGACCCCCTGCAAACGCTCGTCCAGCCACAGCATCGCCTCCGGATAACCGGTGACCGCACCGATCACATGTTCACCGAACACGCTGCGGTACACCGCGTTCGCGCCGAGTGCGCACTGCTCGTTGTAGAGATTGCGCGCGCCCGCCGCAGGGATCCAGAACTCCTGCTCGCCGTTGTAGATGTAAAGCGGAGTGGCCGAGCGCATCCCCGACATCCGGGTGATCTCGTAGATCGTGGTGGCCAATTCCGAACGCAGCGGGTCGGCGATGTTGGCGCCGACATCGATCGGCAAGTGCAAGACGCCGGGGATCGCGAATACGCTGACGCACTGGTCCTTCATCACCGAGGTCGCCACCCAGCGCGCGAGATTGTTCATCGCGGCCAGGATTTCCGGGCGTTCCCGGCCGATCGCGAATGTCGCCGCCATAAAAATGCCGGAAGCGAGGTTGGCATTCATACTGCGCGAGAGAATCTCGAAATCGGCGGGCACGCCACCCAGCGCCGCGCCGACGATCACGTCGGCGAGTTCCGGAGCGTAGGAATCGATCAGCTTGGCCGCGCCGTGGGTGGCGATGGCGCCGCCGGAATAGCCGGTCATCGCGAATCTGCTGTCACCGAAAGTCACCGGGTCTATTCCGCGGACGGCGCGGATCGCGTCGAGCACCGCATGCCCGGCGACATACGGCTCGGCGTAGGCCATCCAGGGGCCCTCGTGATCGGGCACCAGCACCGCGTAGCCGCGCAGCGCCGCCAATTGCGTGGTGGGCGGGACGAATTCGGTCGTGCTCGAATGCAGATTGAGGCCGTGCGCCAGGGTGTATCCCGGCGTGCAGTCGCGCCCCAGCGCGTCGATCGGCAGGTTGTTGACCAGTACCGGGCGATCGCCGGGGCCGGTCCAGTCGGTGGCGGGCACGAGCAGGGTCGCCGTCGCGAAGGACGGGCGGCCGTGCGAGTCGTCGGTACGGAACTTGAGCAGGGTGGCCGACCGGATCGGCACCAGGGTGAGTGGGGCCGCGGTGGCCATGACATCGCGGGTTTCGATGATGTCGCCCGGCGCGAGCTCGGCCAGGCCGTCGGGCCAGTGGTCGAACATCGGGTCGCCGACCGGCGACGGCATGACCGCGGCGTGCAGGGCGGCGAGTTCGGCATCGGGATCGTCGGACGGCTGGATCGGCGAGGGCAGCACCTGATCGATCCAGCGTTGCAGATCGGGCAGGAATCCCGGCGTACCCGGATGCGGTACCGGGAATTCCGTCGTCGGTGGCGGTTCGGCCGCGGCGGTGCCGACGGCGAACGAACAGAGCAGGAGCATCGAGCAGACCAACACACGCACAGATCGCATGGCACACACGCCTTCGGGTGGCAACGTCGGATTCGTCGTGACGTGCGGCGATGCGGTGCTTCGAATTCCGCCGAACCTCCCCCAGTGCGCCTCTCGTCAGATCACTGACGGTACGCCGCGACCACCCCGCCGAATCGGCGTCGTGCCCGAGTCGTGACGCAATGCGGCGCGATCGCAACAACGAGCGACCCGGAGAGGCCGCTGGCGTTCATCTGCTCGCTGATCGGAAAGCGTTGCGGGTACTCACGTTCCAGGCCGATCCCAGCCGCCGGCGCGAGCCCGAAGACCGGATGCGAACCGAAGCCGAGGCCCTCGAGCATCGACACCAGATTCATCGGCACCCCGCCCATCGCGGCGCCGGCGATCTCGACATCGGGCGCGTAGGTGGCTGCAGCGCCGCCGCCCACGCCGTCGCCATACCGCCGCCGGAGTAGCCCGCCATCGCGACCCGCCTGCCCGCGACCTGCAGTTCCTCGACCTTGCGCACGGCCCTGATTCCGTCGAGGGTCACCTGACCGCCCAATTCCACTGCGCCGTAGGAAGTGCTCTGCGCGGCCGAACCTGTCGTGCCGCGGCAAACCAGATCATGCGGCTGTCTCCCGTGTCGCTGCCGTCGGCACCGATACTGGCCGGTACCGTGGCTCGTCGGAACCGCATCCGGCCGACATCGGCGGAGCTCACAACACCCAGGCGGCGAGGTTGTGGTCGGAGGCAAGCCGGTGCGCCCGATTGGTCGGCGTACTGCCGCGGCACCGGGCGGGCTGTGAGATCTCCAGCGGAATTCCAGAACATGTTCTCCTCGATGGTCCGGGTCCTACCGTCGAGCAGGAAGGCGCTCACGAGTGCCGGGGCGAAAAGGAGCACGCATGATTCCCCTCGACGAGAACATCGCCGCCACCCCCCATCGCATCGAACGGACCGAGATACCGACCCGCCGGATCACGGTCTACTTCGACGGCCCGACACCGCAAGACGCCCTGATCCTGGAGTACGCGGCGACCCCGTCCGAGGCCTGGGAATTCACGACGGCGGCGGTGCACGCGGGCCTGCTGGTGACCGTCGACGGCCGGGTCGGCCCCGAACTGCGCAGACTCCCCTGCCGATCGCTCTGGCACTGAGCCCACCGGCACCGCCCGGCCCGCCGCACTAGGCTGGCCGGGCGGCCGCGGCTCGGCCGCCCGACCCGGGACAACGGAAGGGGGCGTCCGTGACACGGTGGCGCACCGGTGCCGCATTCGCCGTGATCGCGCTTGCCGCCCTCACCGGCTGCGGGTCGGCTGGCTCCGACGACGCTGCCGCACCGACCCCGACGACCACCGCCACCACGACACCGCGACCGACCAGCAAGCCGCCGGCCACCATCGCGCCGCCGACCACCACCGTCGATCCCTATGCCGGTCTGCCGCTCATCGACCACGTGACCTGGACCGAGACCATCGACGGCGCCCGGCTGCTCGTCGTCCCCACCGTCGCGGGCAGGAAGACCTCGACCCCCGGCACCGACGAGCTCGCCTGGCAGGAGGTCCTCGCCCTCGACGCCGACGCCGACGCGCCGGGGATGCGCGACCAGTTCCTCTGTCACTGGGTGTGGGCGAGGATGGTGGCCCCCGACAAACCGAGCTGGAACCTCGAACCGTGGCGACCCGACGTCGGCTATTCGGCCACGGTGTCGGCGAACTGCAATCCCGGCGGCCCGGAACGCTGACGACCGCCGTCCCGCCCGAAAGGAGCACCTCGCATGCGCATCGTCGTCGCCGGTGGACACGGCAAGATCGCCCTGCTGCTGACCCAGCTGCTCGCCCGTCGCGGTGACCAGGTCTACGCCCTGATCCGGGATCCGGGTCAGGCCGCCGACATCGCCGCGACCGGCGGCGTCCCGGTCATCTACGACATGGAACGCGACACTCCCGACGACCTCGCCGCCGCCGTCGCGGGCTCGGACGCGGTGGTGTTCGCCGCGGGCGCGGGCCCAGGCAGCGGGGCCGCGCGCAAGTACACCGTCGACCTCAACGGTTCGGTCCAGCTCGCCGACGCCGCCGAGCAGACCGGGGTCCGGCGATTCGTGCAGATCTCGACGATGGGCGCCGGAGCGCCACCCGCGCCGGGGACCGACGAGGTATGGGCCGCCTACCTCGATGCCAAGACCCGCGCCGAGGACGACCTGCGCGATCGCGCGCTCGACTGGACGATCCTGCGGCCCGGCATGCTCACCGACGCCGAAGGCAACGGTCTGGTCACGCTCGGACCGCCGCCGATTCCGCGCGGCCCGGTCCCGCGCGCCGATGTCGCCGCGACGCTCGCGTCGATCTTGCTCGCGGACAACACTTTTCGGCACACCCTCGAGATGGTCTCCGGTGCGGAGCCCGTCGCGTCGGCCGTTGCCGCGATTCGTTAGCCGAAAATTAACTATCACAACCCATTTCGGTCGGACGGCCGATCCGGACGGACCTGCGCTACCCCCGTTGCCACAGGGCTACGGCGGCGAACCGCCGGTCACGACGTTATCCCTGCACCGCGGGTCGCGAACACAGTGGCGCGAACACGGATTCGCCGCTCAGAAGCCGGGAAATACGCTGCATCGAGACGGAATCGATCGTGCAGATGTGCTTGCATCTGAAAGTGTCCCCGTCCTAAACTCAGGGCCGCAATACAATTCAGGGGATAGTCAGGGGAGGCCGCGAGCGGCACACCTGGGGCTATATTTGCCTTGGGTTTGCCACTG
The DNA here is from genome assembly GCF_042720195.1 of Nocardia sp. NPDC058497. NCBI lineage: Bacteria > Bacillati > Actinomycetota > Actinomycetes > Mycobacteriales > Nocardiaceae > Nocardia > Nocardia sp. NPDC058497. The sequence continues at coordinate 4,206 of NZ_JBHXMY010000353.1, forward strand.
CCTAAACACAGGGGCGTTCACATGAACAACACCAACGGCCGTTCCGGCCTCGCTGATCGCGCAGCGACCACCACCCACCCCGACACCGCAGGGTGCTCCAGGGAAACCGCGGTCGCCTATGTCATCGATGCCGTGGAGTCCACCGGCGCCGCGACCCGCAACGATTTCGATATCGACCGCATCGTGACCACCGCGCACGAATTCGCCGACGACTGGGATCTGCAGACGCTGACCCCCGACACCTTCTGGCGCATCGCCGCGGGCTGTATCAAATACTGAGTAGTTCCCGTCAGACCCGGTCGGCGTACTCCAGCAGGATCGCGCGCGAGCGGTCGGGCTGTTCGGCCTGGACGCTGAGCTGGTCCATCACGGACTTGTACAGCGCCAGGTCCTGCCTGCGCTCGAGGTAGAGCGCGCTGGTCAGCTGCTCGAGATAGACGATGTCGGGCAACTCCGGCTCGGCGAAGCGCAGAATGCTGAAGGAACTGCCCGCGGCGGCGTGCCCGCCCGCGGAGTACGGCAGCACCTGCACGATCACATTCGGCAGCGCCGACAGCTCGGCCAGGTACCGCAGCTGCGCGCGGTGCACCTCGGGCCCGCCGATCGGGCGGTGCAGCACGGCCTCGTCGATCACCGCCCACACCACCGGCGGCTCGGGCCGGTGCAGGACGTCCTGGCGACGCTGACGGACCTGCACGCGACGCTCGGTATCGGCGTCGTCGAACCCGAGGGTGACGATGGCCCTGGTGTACTCCGGCGTCTGCAACAGGCCGGGCACCAGCTGGGCCTCATAGGTCCGGATCTGGCTGGCCGCCTGCTCGAGCCCGAGGTAGGTGCTGAACCACGAGGGCAGCAGATCGCTGTAGCGATGCCACCAGCCAGGTTCACTTGCCTGCCTGGCGAGTTCGAAGAAGGACTCGCGCTCTACGATGTCGTGGACACCGTAGAGCGTCAGCAGATCGCGGATATCGCGTTCCTTGAATCCTGTGCGTCCCAGTTCGAGCCGGCTGATCTTCGCGTGGGAACCACGAATCGCGTCACCGGCCGCTTCTCGGGTGATGCCCTTGCTCTCGCGCAGTTTGCGCAACTGGCCACCGAGAGCGATGCGCAGCACGGTAGGGCCACGGTCGACAACCGGTTGCACGCGACCGATCTCGTCGGGTTCAGCCGTCATGGCTGCCGATATTACCGATCACTTGGTCAGGTAGTCGAACTCTCCGGCCTTCGCGCCGCGGATGAACGCGTCGATCTCGGGCCGGGTATAGAAGATGACCGACCCGTGCGGGTCGCGCGAGTTGCGCACGGCGACCGAACCGTCGGCCGCTTCGGCCACCTCGACGCAGTTGCCGCTGGGGTTGCTGTAGGTGCTCTTACGCCAGGCGCCGTCGGCCGGGCGTTCCCGCTGATCATGGTGCATTCCGGACACGCCACACTCCTCGTTCTCGAATGATGCCCATCGCTACGAAAGTTGCAGATGCACGCACAAACGTTCTTGCAGATGTACTGTGCGATCGGGACATTAACACGCGCCGGATAGGCGCGCACCGGTCGGTACTTACCCGACGACACGACCTGGGCGGCGTCGCGATCGGTGATGTCCAGCCCCCTGAATTCGCAAGCGCCGCAAGCGCTTCAGCCGCCCGACACGCCCGGATCGACTGTGCAGATGTTCTTGCATCTGCAAACGAAGCAGCCGTAGACTCAGGCCGCAAGATCACCGGAAGGCATGTCGGCAGCACCAGCCGGATCCGCCTTCCGCTGCCGGATGCGAGGGGCCTCGGATGAGCACGCCGTTTCGAACACCCCGCCGGGTCTCGGCCGGAACCGCCGGTCTCGAGGTCCCGCGATACCTCGGCGCGGCAGGAGCACCGTCGGGGTCGTGTAGCGACGAGCCACACGGGCTCACCTACCGCCAGGCCCGCGAGATGCTGCGTCAGCACGACGTCCACGGGCCGCAATGCCGCCAATGGCTGGCCGCCGCCGCCTACCTGTCGGCGGGCCTGGACGACGAATAGGCGGTTGTAACGTCTTCGTGCTGGTCACGGCGAGGTCACCGGGGGCATCCTTGGAGGTGAACATCGGCGCGAACACGGGTGAGCGGCATATGCGGATAGCGGACATCCTGCGCAACAAGGGAACGGCGGTCACCACGGTGCC
>NZ_JBHXMY010000354.1:0-6301 GCF_042720195.1 Nocardia sp. NPDC058497
CCGATCCTCATCCGGCCACCGCCCGGTCAACATGCGGTGGCAGCAGTTTCGTCGCTCTCGCCCGCGCCGCCAGCAGCAGTTCGGCCCGGTCGGTTCCGCCGTTCTTCTCGGCGACCGCCGCGAACTCTTCCACCACGACCACGGGACCGTTCGCGAGATTCGCCAGACCCTGTGCGGCGACGTCCCGAGGTTCGGAGACGCGCAGTCCAGGGGCATCCATCCGCAGCCCGGCCCGGGCCATGGCGGGCGTGCGGGTCACTCCGAGTACCAGTTCCAGGACGTCGACGTCATAGTCGCGCATCTCCAGCCACAGTCCTTCGGCGAAGATGCGCAAGAACGCTTTGGCCGCCGAGTAGACGCTGATCTGCGCCGATCCCAGGTAGCCGCTGAGCGAACCGACCAGCAGAATGCCGCCGCGGCGCCGCTCACGCATGGGTGCGCCGAAGTGCTGGACCAGTCTCAGCTGAGCGGTGATATTGAGATCGATGACAGCCTGGAACCGATCGAAGTCACCGGTCACGAATTCGTGGCCGTAGGTGTTGGCGCCCGCGTTGTAGACGAGCAGACCGACGGTGAGCCCGTCGGTGATCGCCGCGATGCGCTCGAGTGCGTCCACGGCGAGCAGATCCACCGAGAGTGTCCGCACCTCGACGCCGTGGCCGCGGCAGGTCTCGGCCGTCGCCAGCAGCGGTTCCTCCTTGCGCGCCAGCAGAACGAGGTTGAGACCTGATCGGGCTAGTTGCTCGGCGAATTCGGCGCCGACCCCTTCGGATCCGCCCGCGATGACTGCCCAGGGACCGTAGCGGTCGATATCCATGTCGCTCAACTCCTCACGTCGGATCCGGTGACGACATCACCCAGCAGGTCCCGCGCCTCGGGCCTGCCGTCCAGCAACCGGGCGATGCGCCGCTCCACCTGCCAGCGACCCTCGGTCTTCACCAATTCCCAGCGGTTCGCGGTGATGCGCGCGACCTGGAAGTCGGCGGTCGTACCTGGCACCTTGAGCACCAGCTGGGTGTGCCCGATGGCCACCGCGTGGTCCCCGTCGACCTCGAGGTGGGGCAGGCTCAGCATGTGCGCCGAACCGTTGGTGATGAATTGCTGATGCGGCGTGCTGTGGACCATCGCGCGCAGCTCGTCGCGGCCGCGCAGCATCCCCGAGTCGACGTCGTACTCACCGTCTTCGGACCATATCCCGGCCGTGCCGTCGGCGGATCCGCTGTCCACGGCCGGACCGTAGGCGGAGAGCAGCTCGAGTATCTGCCACTTGTCCTCCATCACCTGGACGCGACGCAGCAGCGCCTCGATGTCCCCGGATGTCTGTGTCATTGTCGCCTCACTCGTGGGATCGGCCCCGAGAGTAACCACGATCGACCTGACGGCGTAAGAATCCCTCCCGCTCAGTGGGCGAGTCCGGGGCAGGACACCGGAGCCCGCCGTATGACATCATCAACTAGAACGAGTTCTAAATCTTCCCGAGGAGGACATGGTGGGAACAGCACGTCCGGTGCGGACGGGACCGTTCGTCGTGCCCGCCGTGGACGAGATCCCCGGCGGCAGGATGCTCGACCTCCCCGGACGTGGACGGACCTATGTCGTGGACATTCCGGGGCCACCAGGCGCACCCGTCCTGATATTGCTGCACGGCACAGCCTGCACCGCGGCCCTGAATTGGTTTCCGGCGCTGGAGACGCTGAGCGCGCGGTATCGCGTGGTGCTGTTCGATCAGCGCTGGCACGGGCGCGGGATCCAGTCGGCGCGGTTCCGGCTCGCCGACTGCGCCGACGACGTGGTCGCGGTCGCCGACGCGCTCGGCCTGGATCGCTTCGTCTGCGTGGGCTATTCCCTCGGCGGGATCGTCTCCCTGCTCGCCGCCCACCAGCACCCTGACCGGGTCGCCGGGCTGGTCCTGTGCGCGACTCCGTATCGCTTCCAGGAGAAGTGGCGCGAGCGGGCGTTCCATCGCGGTTTCGCCTCCGTCGCCGACGCGCTGGGCGACTACCCATATCGCCGGGCCCGGCGGCTGACGCGCAGCCTGCCGGACTTGCCGCCCGCTCTGGTGCCGGGTCAGCTACGGCGCTGGGCGGTAGGCGAATTCCGCAGCACCAGCGGATGGGCGCTGGCGCCCGTGCTGGCCGAGATCGGAACGTTCGACGCTTCCTCGTGGCTGCCGGAACTGCGGGTGCCGACCGCGGTGGTCATCACGACCAAAGACCGGGCGATCCCGGTGTACCGGCAGATCGAACTCGCGGCCGCGGTTCCGGGGTCGAGTGTTCACCCGGTCGCGGCGGGTCATGCGGCGTGCGCTGTCGCGCCGGACCGGTTCGTCCCGGCACTGGCCGACGCGTGCCGGTCGGTGACCGCGCGGCTGTAGTCGACGACCCTGTTCGACGCCGATGGCGAACAGGGCGGACTGTCGGAGTGGGCGATCAGCCCCGTGCGCGTGCCGCGGCCAGTAGTTCGTCGATCACCGCGGGCACCGCATCGGCCAGCGCGTCGACGTCGGGAACCAGGTCACGGCAGGCGATGAAGCCGAAATCGAGGTCACCGCAGTTCGACAGCACGGTGACGGTGAGCCCGGCGCCGTGGAAGACCGGACCGAACGGGTACATGCCGTCCACCCGGACACCGAGGAAATACAGCGGCATCGGCGGACCGGGCACATTCGAGACCACCAGGTTGTGCACCACCGGGTGCCGTTCGGCCAGCTTCAGCGACGAATAGACGCGGGAGGCGAGGCGGAAGGTGTTGGGCGGGGCGTACTTCGACCAATCCTGGAGGAAGTCGGCGCCGATCAGATCGTGTTCGGCCTTGGCGTCGCGGTTCGCGACGGCCAGCAGCTCCAGCCGCTCGACCGGATCGGCGATATCGGTGCCGAGGCGGCAGAACAGGGTCGAGACCTTGTTGATTCCCTCGGTGTGCCGGGTGGATTCGTGTACCGACACCGGCACCGAGGCGACCAGGGTGCGATCGGGCAGCTCGCCCCGATCCGCCAGGTAGCGGCGTAGCACGCCGCCGACCACGGTCAGCACGACATCGTTCACCTTCACCCCGAACGCGGCCTTGATCTCCTTGATCACGCCCAGGTCCGTCTTGGTGAACGAGACCGACCGTGTCCCGGTGACGGCCTGGTTGAACGGCGTGCGCGGCGCGGAGAACGGAAGGGCCATCCCCGCTTCGTTGTTCCGCCGCCGTTGCGCGAAACCCGCCACCATGCCGAGGGTTTTGGGAACCATGCCGAGCATCCCGGCCCTGGCGGGAAACCGGACCGCGGCGCGCGCGATGAGCTCGAGATCGCCGGGCACCGGTTCCGGTTGCCACGGTTCGGGTTCCGGGCGGCTGAGCCCCGGCTCCAGATCGCACAGGTGCATCATCATGTTCGTGCCGGTGATGCCGTCGACGGCCGAATGGTGGTACTTGCACACGACCGCCACCTTGCCGTCGTCGAGCCCCTCCACCACCGACATCTCCCACAGCGGCCGGCTCTGATCCATCGGGCGGCTGGCGATGTCACCGATCAGCGCGGCCAGACCGGCTTGCCCGCCCGGCTCCGGCAGTTCGACGCGCCGGATGTGGTTATCGATGTCGAAGTCGGTGTCGTCGACCCAGAGCGGATGGTCGAGGTTGAACGGCACCGGGTGGACCCGGCGGCGCATGTGCGGGATGAGGGGCAGTCGCCTGCGCAGTTCGTCGCGGAGATGGTCGAACGAGTACGGCCCGTCGGCCGGGTCGAGAATCAGCAGCGCACAGACGTGTAGATGCTGGGTTTCGGTCTCCAGATAGAGGAAACTGGCATCCAATCCAGTGAGTCGTTCCATAGCCGAACCCTACTAGAACACGTTCTAATTTTCTCGGCTAGCGAGCAGAATTTGACGACCCTCACAAGTGGTACGCCGGTGCTGCCTCGGCGTGGCGCACGGCCATCTTGTCCGACACCGTCGGCTGTGGGTATCCGCCCATTTCGGCGGTGGTCGAGTGGCGTTAGGATCGGAGAGGGGTGCGAGGAGTAGAAGGATGAGCACCACCAGTGTGATCGTGATCATCGTCGTCGCGGTGGTAGTCGTCGTCGTGCTCGTGGCCGGCGCGTTGCTGTTGCAGCGCAAGCAGCGTGAACATCAGCATGCCGAGGCCGAGGGCATCCGTGACCGGGCGGCGGAACAGGAATTCGAGCTCGGTCAGCGCGAGGCGCGGGCGGAGGAGATCGCCGCCAAGAGCCGGGCGGCACAGGCCGAAGCCGAGGCCAAATCAGCGCAGGCCGAGCAGCTCTCCCAGCGGGCGGACGTGCATCGCAGCGACGCGGCGGACACGCGAGCCGACCTGGACAAGGAGTGGGAGCGCGCGGACGAGGTCGACCCGGACACGAAGTCAGGTCCCTGACACCGACAAACCCACATCGGGCGGGCTCACGATCATGCACGGGCTCGCCGCACCCGAAGCCGCCGTGGTGAAGCGCCTCGGCGGCGCGGCCCAGGCGGGCTCGCGCCCTACTTCGGCACCAGCACTCCGGACAGATCCGCTTCCCGGATCGGTGTATCCGGATTCGCTTGGGCGCTGCACATGAGGTTGATGGCCGCGACCGCCAGATCGACGGTGTTCTGGTCGATCGACGCGTCGTCGCCGCGCTCCTCTTCGAGGAATTTGGTCACCGTCGTGTGCTTCTTGGCCGAGTCCTGCGCGGTGTACTCACTACACCGGGTGTCACCACCCTTGTTGACCGCCTTCTCCACCTCACTGCAGCCCGCTGACCCACCGAGTACGGCCAGGATCAACCCTGTCGTCACGACTGTTCTTCGCACAAGCATGGTCACTCTCGTCCCTGTAGTCGATCGCGCCCGCGAGGGCCCGTTACCACGGACATAACCACTCTGACCGAAGGTAACCAGCGGGCCGGATCGCGGGAGTGCCGATTCAGCCGGCGTATGCCGTGAGGAAATACTCGCCTGCCTCCCATATCTCGGCTTCGCGCCGCCGGTCATAGGATTCCGCGGACGACCGGGCCACCTGGCTGCGGTCGACGTACGATCCGGTGGGCGCCGCGATATCGCCGAGCACGACGTCCGCGAGGTATCGCCCCGCGGCCCTGCGGCTGGTGGCCAACGGGGTCAGCGTCATGATCGGCAGGATGTGCCGCATCGCGAACCGGGAAGCGGGGTCCGCGTCGCGGGCAAGGTCGGTGCCGGGGACGAATCCCGGGTTGTACGCGACGACATCGATTCCGGCGGGCAGCCGACGGGCGTACTCGTGCACCAGATAGATCGCGGCGAGTTTGCTTGTCGAATACGCGGTACGCCCGGCGGCTGTGCTGTGCGGCTCCCGGAAGGCGCCGATGCGGGCCAGCACATCCGGAGATTGCCAGGCCGGACCTGGAACCATGCCCATGTTGTGCCGGAAATCGCCGAAGTGGGTGTCGCTCACGGTGATGACGATGCGACCAGGCACGGTGCAGCGCTCCCCCAGTAGCCTGACGAAAAGGTGGTTGGCCAACACGTTGACTGTGAACGTCGACTCGAGCCCTTCGGGGCCTGTGGTCCGCGCGTTCGTGTACTGAATACCCGCGTTGCCGACGAAGCCGCACAGCGGTGGAAGATCGCCGGCGGCGAGCCGATCGCGGATCTCGATCGCCGCGTTGCGGACGCTCGCGAGCGAACCGAGATCCGCCGAGACGGAGGACACCTCATGCCCGTCCGCACGCAGCGCTGTCGACAACTCGGGTCCCGATGAACCTCGGGCGACGACAACGAGGTGCACATCGGGCGAACGCCGCAGGATGCGCTCGGCGGCGATGCGTCCGATGCCGCGACTCGCGCCGGTCATGACGATGGTGCGCATGAAATCTCCTCGACTGGATTTCTCCTCATGTCGTCACCGACATTCGCCGCTCGCGATCGGTCGAACCAGTGCCGTGACCGACACCAGGACCGGCAGTACCCAGGCTCATCGGGTGCCGAGCAGCGAGAATGACCCCATGGTTTCCACCCGTCCCGGATTCGGCGAACTGCTGCGCACCTGGCGCGACCGTCTGTCACCGCTCGACGCGGGCTTCGCCGTCACCGGGAGCCGTCGCGCCCCGGGGCTGCGGCGTGAGGAGCTCGCCCAGTTGGCGTCGCTGTCGGTCGACTACCTGCTGCGTCTGGAGCAGGGTCGCGCCGTCAACCCCTCACCTCAGGTCGTCGCGGCGCTCGCCCGGGCTCTGCAGCTGTCCCGGGCCGGGCGCCGTCAGCGGGATAGCCGGGCGGGACACCCACCCCCCCCCGACCCGGGGCGTTTTAAAAAAACCCCCCCCCCCGCACCCGAAATTAAG
>NZ_JBHXMY010000355.1:0-6300 GCF_042720195.1 Nocardia sp. NPDC058497
GGGCCGAGTTGACCTGGAAGGTCTCCCGGTCCGCGTACGGAACGCCGAGCAGTTCGCAGATCACCAGCGAGGGCACCGGCAGCGCGAACTCCTTGACCAGGTCGACCGGCGGAGTCAGCCGCGCCATCTCGTCCAGCTGCCGCTCGGTGATCTCGATGATGTGGTCTTCGAGCTGCTTCATCCGTTTGACGGTGAATGCGCCGATGAGCTTGCGCCGCAGCCGGGTGTGGTCCGGCGGGTCCATGGCGACGAACAAGCCCGGGGTCTGCGGCGACGGCTCGGTCTGGACGGGCATGCCGGGGGTCTCGTACGCCACGTGCACGATGCCGAGGTCCTGGCGGGAGCTGAACCGGGTGTCGGCCAGGAGCCGGCGGACAGCTTCGTAGCCGGTGACCACCCAGCCTTCGTGACCATCGGGGAAGAGCAGCGGGCTGACGGGGCGAGCCTCACGAAGCCGGGTGATCTCGCTGGGCGGATCGAAGGGACCGGCATCGCGATGCTGCGGAAGGCCGTGCGGGACGGGAAATTCACTCATCGGTTTCTCCTTGTCGAAGACACGCGCCGGAGCGCTGAATGGGCATGGGCCGCACCGGTTCGGCGCGGCCCACGCGGTGGCCGAGGCCGTTCACGCGGCGACGATGTGCCCGATGACGATGTTGCCGACGCTGTTTCGCGCGAACACCTCGACGGTGTCGGCCGGGTCGTGCGCCGCGGCGACCGGGCTGATCATGTTGTGCACGGTGCCGATGGTGGTGCTGGTCTCCAGGCGCACCGCGCTGGTGGGGCTGATGCCGACCTCCAGCTCGCCGACAGAGGTCTCCAGGCGCAGTTCGCCGCGGACTGCTTCACCGATGCGGATGTTGCCCTTGGCCGCCTTCGCGGTCACCGAACCCTGCGGGCGCTCGATGACGATGTCGCCGAGCGAGACCGTCACGTCACACGAGCCGAGCGCGCCGGCGCCGAGCAGGTGCCCGACACCGGCGGTGCTCTTCAGCCGCGAACCGGCGGGGACCTGGATGGTCACTTCGATGGTGGGGTTGCCACCGAAGGGGGTGTGGGTGCGCCAGCTCTTCGGCGTGGTCACCGTCAGAGCGCCGTCGGTGAAATCGACGGTGGTCTGCTCGGCGGCGCGCACGTCGGCCTTCTTGGTCGCGTCGGCGGGCTTGATCTCGACGGTGGTGTCGCTGCGATCGGAGGCGATGACAGTGACACCGGCGGAGAGAACATCGACGGTGACGGCGATCGGGGCGGGGGTCTGGAAGGTGATCATCTCGTGCTCCTCGGTGGGTGTTGCCGTTCGGTTGATGTGACTACTGTCGCGAGCGCCGCTGACACGGACCTGACACCGGCCTGACGTACCGGCTGATACGAAATCCGCGCCGGTCGGACGGGTGTCCACCACGACACGCGACCCGTTTGACTTGCAGGGCACAATGGCCAGGTGCAGATCGGAATGCTTGGACCGCTGGAGATCCGAACGCAGGACGGTGGATCGATAGCGATACCGGGCGCCCGGCTGCGGACGCTGCTCATCGCCCTCGCGCTGGAACCTGGCCGCGCTGTCTCCAAGTCGAAACTCGTCGACTTGATCTGGGGTGAACAACCCCCCTCCGACGCGGCGAATGCCTTGCAGGCGTTGGTTTCCCGGTTGCGGCGGCTGCTGCCCGACGGCTGCGTCGAGGTGGCTGCGGGCGGTTACCGGCTGACCGTGGAACCCCGCGCGGTCGACGCCGTGCGGTTCGAACAGCTCCTCGACCAGGCCCGCGGCGGCGACGACGCCCGGCAAGCGCAGCTGCTGCGCGAGGCACTGGAATTGTGGCGCGGCGAGGCGATGCGCGACCTCGGCGACAACGAGGCGTTCGACCCGGTCATCACCCGATTCGACGGCCTGCGCCTGGCCGCCTTCGAGGATCGCTACGAAGCCGAGATCCGGTTGGGCCGTGGCCCCGAAGTGGTCGCGGAGCTCACCGAGCTGGTGGCCGAGCATCCGGTGCGGGAACGGCTCGTCGCGTCGCTCATGCGGGCATTGGGCGCCGCGGGCCGAGGCGCCGAGGCGCTGGTCGTGTACCAGCGGGCACGGGAGTCCTTGGCCGACGAACTGGGTGTCGACCCATCGCCGGAACTGTCCGCCCTGCATGTCGCGCTGCTGCGCGGCGAAGTGGGCGCGCGACCCACCGAACGCACGACGAACCTGCGTGCCGAGTTGACCAGCTATGTCGGCAAGCGCGCCGACATCGCCGCCGTCCGCGAACTCATCGCGGCACACCGCCTGACGACGGTCACCGGGCCGGGCGGCTCGGGCAAGACCCGGCTCGCGGTGGAGACCGCGCGGACCATGCTCGACGACCTGCCCGACGGTGCCTGGCTGGTGGAACTGGCCGCCGCCGACGGCAGCGGCGACCTGGCGCAGACCGCGTTCGCTGCCCTCGGACTCCGCGACGCGCTGCTCGGCAGCCCACCGAACGCCGAACCGATGGACCGGCTCATCGCGGCGATCCGCGACCGCGAGACGCTGCTGATCCTGGACAACTGCGAGCATCTGATCGAATCCGCGGCCGCCTTCGCCCACCGGATCCTCGGCGAGTGCACCCGGCTGCGGATCCTCGCGACGAGCAGGGAACCGCTGGGCATCACCGGCGAGGCGCTGTGGCAGGTCGAGCCGCTGACGGTCCCCGCCGACGACGCCGATCCCCGTGAGATCGAGACCTCGCCCGCCGTCGCGCTGTTGCGGGACCGGGCGGGCGCGGTGCGCAAAGATCTCACGATCGACGCGGCGACCCTGGCGACCATGGCACGGGTCTGCCGGGCTCTCGACGGCATACCGCTGGCGATCGAACTGGCCGCGGCCCGCTTGCGCACCATGTCCCTCGATCAGCTCGCCCACCGCCTCGATGATCGGTTCCGCCTGCTGACCGGCGGCAGCCGCACCGCGATCGCGCAGCACCGGACCTTGCGCGCGGTGGTCGACTGGAGCTGGGAACTGCTCAGCGACACCGAACGGATAGTGCTGAGCAGGCTCGCGGTGTTCACCGGCGGCGCGAGTCTGGAAGCGGCCGAACAGGTTTGCGCGAACGACGCGGGGGTCGAGCAGTGGGAGGTGCTCGAGCTGCTCACCGCACTGACCGAGAAATCGCTGTTGCTCGTCACCGAGGACGCGAACCCCCGCTACCGCATGCTCGAGACGATCAAGCAGTACGCCGCGGCCCGGCTCGACGAGGCGGGCGGCGCGGATTCCGCACGCCGAGCGCATCTGACGTACTTCACCGGCCTCGCGGGCACCGCGGAACCGCACCTGCGCCGCGCCGAGCAACTGGAGTGGCTCGCCGTTCTCGCGGCCGAGCACGACAACCTCGCGACGGCGATGCGCTGCGCGCTGGCCGACGGCGACGCGAGCGGGGCGATGCGGCTGGCGGCGGCCGCGGGCTGGTACTGGTGGCTGGCCGGATACAAGGCCGAGGGCACGGAGTTCATCCTCGCGGCCACCGAGGTGCCCGGCGACGTGGACGACGAGACCCGGGCGACGGTCTACGCGCTGGTTGTCCATTTCCTGAGCTCGGGACGTGACGACGAGCACGGGGTCGAGGAGTGGATTCACAAGGCGTATCACTTCAGCCGTGGCGTCGAGGGTGGCCATCCGGCGCTGCGCTTCGCCGACGTGCTCGAGCGCATGCTGGCCGGCCCTGCGGAATTCCTGCCCGCGTTCGAATCTCGGCTCACCGACGAGGACCCGTGGGTCCGGGCCTTGGCGCGGCTGCAGCTGGGCAAGCTGCGCACCGTGCTCGGCCACGAAGGGCGCGAGGCCGATGAGTATCTCGAGCAGGCGCTCACCGAATTCCGGGCCATCGGCGAGCGCTGGGGGATGTCGTTCGCGCTCACCGAGCTGGCGAACCGGACCGCCATGCGTGGCGAATTCGCCAGTGCCTGTGAGCTTTTCGAACAGGGCATCGCGGTGGTCACCGAGGTCGGCACCCTCGAGGACGTGGTGCGCATGCGAGCGCGGCAGGCTCAGCTGTTCTGGCTGCTCGACGACGCCGAGGCCGGCGCGGCCGCTCTGGCCGAAGCGCAGCGGTGCGCGGATCAGACCGGGTGGCCGACCGCGCTGGCCGAAGTCGCCTTGGTGCGCGCCGAGCTGGCCAGGTGGAACGGCGATACCGCACTGGTGCGCGGGCAGATCGACCTCGTCCGTACGCTGGTCGGCCGCGACGCCGAGCAACCCATCGTCAGCGCCATGATGCAGGACATGCTCGGCTACGTCGCGGACGGTATCGACGAGGCGCGCGCACACCACGGCGCGGCCTTCCGGGCGGCGTCGGCGGCCGGCCACGCGCCCCTGTTGGCCCAGGTGCTCGTCGGGATCGCGGACCTGGCCTTGCGCGCCGAGCAGTACGAGCAGGCCGCGCGGCTGCTCGCGGCCAGTACCGCGACGCGCGGGCTGCCCGATCTCTCCCAGCCGGACACCGCCCGCATCGAGCGGACAGCACGACATCGCCTCGGTGACAAGGGATTCACCGAGGCGATGCGGGAGGGTGCGCTGGCGAGCAGGCCGGAACTGGTGGCACTCACGCTCGCTTGGTGAACGTGGCACGCGACCACAGGTATCCGACGATGGCGAACCCGGCGCACCAGGCGAGCGCGGCGGCGGTGTAACCGGCGGAGGGGTCGCCTGCCAGGAATCCGCGCAGGGATTCGATGATCGGGGTGAAAGGCTGGTACTCGGCGAACTGGCGGACGCCGGGACCCATCTTCTCCGCGGGCACGATCGCGCTGCTCACGAAGGGCAGCATGATCAGCGGCACCACCGACATACCCGCGGCTTCAGGGGTTTTCGCGGCGATGCCGAGCGCGACGGTGAGCCAGGCCGCGGCGAAGGCCGTGGCCAGCAGGACGCCGAGCGCGCCCAGCCACTGCACAGCGGTCGCCGGGGAGCGGAATCCCAGCGCGAAGCCGACGGCGAGGACGGAGGCGACGGCGACCATGTTGGTCACCATGCTCGCCGCGACATGGCCGGTGAGCACGGCGCCGCGGGAGACATCCATGACCTTGAACCGGTTGATGACACCGGTGGTCATGTCGGAGCTCACCGAGACCGCGGTGCCCGACAGGCCGTAACTGATGGCCAGCATCAGCATGCCCGGTACGGCGTAGTCGATGTAGTTGTCGCCGACGTCGAACGCGTCGCCGAAGACGTAGACGAAGATCAGCATCATCACCACGGGCATCAGCGCCGCGTTGAAGATCGTGACCGGGGAACGGGTGATGTGGGTGAAGTTGCGGCGCAACATGACCGATGCGTCGAACAGGGAATCGCTGACGGAAAGAGTGCTCATCGTGCTTCGGCCTCCGTGGTGGCGTGCCCGGTCAGGGCAAGAAAGACATCGTCGAGATCAGGGGTGTGGATGGAGACCTGGTCGGCCTCGAGCGAGTGGGCGGCGAGCTGATCCAGCAGGGCCCGCAGGGATTTCGAGCTGCCGTCGCCGGGGACCCGCAGGGCCAGCGTCTCGTCGTCGGGGGTGGCGCCAGGCAGGATCCGTGCCGCCGCCGCCAGTTCCGTGGCCTCGGTGAACCGCAGCTGGATGTGGCTGCCGGGGACGCGGCGCTTGAGCTCGTCGGCGGTGCCTTCGGCGACGATGCGGCCCTGGTCGAGGACCGCGATCCGGTCGGCCAGCTGATCGGCTTCCTCGAGGTACTGGGTGGTGAGGAAGATGGTCACGCCGTCGGCGGTCAGCTCCCGCACGATCTCCCACATGGTGCGCCTGCTGCGGGGATCCAGTCCGGTGGTCGGCTCGTCCAGGAAGACGATCTCCGGCTTGGTGACCAGGGTCATCGCCAGATCCAGTTTCCGGCGCATGCCGCCGGAGTAGGACGACGCCGGCTTGCGCGCCGACTCCACCAGATCGAATCGTTCCAGCAGCTCGGTGACCACCCGCTTGCCCGCCGTGCCGCGCAGGCGGTGCAGATCCGCCATCAGCTTCAGGTTCTCCTCGCCGGTGAGCAGATCGTCGACCGCCGCGAACTGGCCGGTGACGCCGATGGCCGCGCGCACCGCTGTGGTCTCGGTCGCCAGGTCGTGGCCCGCCACGCTGGCCGTTCCGCCGTCCGCCCGCAACAACGTGGTCAGGACGTTCACCGTGGTCGTCTTGCCCGCACCGTTCGGACCGAGCAGCGAGAAGATCGTGCCCGCGCCGACGGTGAGGTCTATGCCGTCGAGGATCGTCTTGTCCCCGTATGACTTCCGCAGCCCGGAGGCCGCGATTGCTGTGCTGTTCATGGGGACTACCGTCGCCGGTGCGGCTGATACCG
>NZ_JBHXMY010000356.1:0-6249 GCF_042720195.1 Nocardia sp. NPDC058497
TGGGGTGTGGGGAGGGGGGTGGGGGCCGCGGGCGGGGCCGGCGACCTCGGTGCGGGTGCGTCTGGGGATCTCGGGGATCGACGAGATCGGGGCGATCAGGTAGGCCGACATCTCCGTGGCCAGCGATTCGGCGCGGACCAGCAGGATCACCCGGCGGGCGCAGCTGGCGAAGTACACCGCCGCCTGGCCCGCCGAGTTCGCGCCGCCGACGATGTAGACGTCGGCCCCCGCGCACAGCGGCGCCTCGGTGAGCGCCGAGAAGTAGTAGACGCCGCGGCCGGTGAAGTCCTCGACACCCGGTGCGTCGAGGGTGCGGAAGGTGGCGCCGGTGGCGATGATCGCCGCCCGCGCCGACAGGGAGGTGCCGCCCGCGCAGTGCACGGTGATGTCCTCGTCGGTGGCCTCGAGCGCGTCGGCGCGCAGGCTGATCACCAGTTCGGCGCCGAACTTGCCCGCCTGGCGCCGGGCCCGGTCGGTGAGCACGGCACCGGAGATCCCGTCGGGGAAGCCGAGATAGTTCTCGATGCGCGAGCTCAGCCCGGCCTGCCCGCCGATCGCCCAGCGCTCCAGCAGCACGGTGTGCAGTCCCTCCGACGCGCCGTAGACGGCGGCGGCCATGCCCGCCGGACCGCCGCCGACGACGAGCAGGTCGTAGCCGCCGGAGCTGGGGGTGGTGTGCAGCCCGACCCACCGGGCGAGTTGCTCCTCGTCGGCGGGTTTCAGCACCCGGCCGTCCGCGGTGATCAGCACCGGGGCGTCGTCGGCGGCGAACCCGTGCGCGGCCAGCAGTTCGCGGCCGGTCGGATCGGTGGGTTGCACCCAGCGGCAGGCGATCTCGTTGCGGCTGAGGAAGGTGCGGATGGCCGCGCACGCGGGCGACCACATGTCGCCGACGACGGTCAGCGCGGGGGAGTCGTGCTCATCCGGCGAGGCCACCTGTCGAGAATAGGCCGGACCAGCGGCGATGCTCGGGTGGCGCTCCGGTCAGCGGCGCGGATGCTCCACCGACAGCCTGCCGCGGCGGATGAGATCGTGACGGGTGTTCGCCGACATCGGCGGCAGCGGCTGCTCGCCGCTCGCCTCGTCCGGGTTCGGCCGCACCAGCAGGGTGACGGTCGCGGCGGGCACGAAACCGGTGCTGGTCATCAGTGCCGCCGAAGCGCTGTTGCGGTCCTCGACATCGGTGACGATATGGCGTGCCCCGCGCGCGAACAGCGCCTCCGAGCACACGTTCACCAGCCGCCGGGCGATGCCGTGGCCCTGCATGTCGGGCGCGACCGCGATCCACTCGAGGTAGGCCCAGTCGTCGCGGTGCTCGAACTCCATCGAGCCGAGCACGAAGCCGACGACCCGGTCGGAATCCAGGGCGACCCAGCAGGCATTGTCCGGGCTGTCCAGATGTTCGGCGACGGCTGTGAGCGACCACGACGTGTACGGCTTGGTGGTCGTGTCGAACACCTGGTGGCCGAGATCGAGGACTTGACGCAGATGTCCCAGCCCCATCGGCACGACGACGATCGAGGAGTCCATAGCGTCAGTCTGCCCTACGCACCCTTGCGAGTCGCGGTCTTACCTGCCGTGGATTTCTTCGCCGCGGCCTTGCGCGGCGCGGCCTTCTTGGCCGCTGTTTTCTTGGCCGCCTTCTTCGGAGCCGGCGCCGCCTCGGCGTCGCGGCGGCCACTGGCCTCGAGACTGCGCTGCAGTGCCGCGACCAGGTCGACGACCTCGGCGTCGGGCTGTTCGGCGGGTTCGGCGGCCGCGGCGGATTCGACCTTGCCCGTACCGCTGGCGATCGCCTCGTCGAGGAGTTTCTGCAATTCGAGCTGATATTCGTCGGTGTATTCGCCGGGATCGAAATCGCCCGACATCGACTCGACCAGCGTCTCGGCCATCTTCAATTCCTGCGGGCGCGGCGCGGGCGCCTCGTCGAGCGACGGGAAGTCCACGGCACGCACCTCGTCGGGCCACAGCAGTGTCTGCAGGACCAGCACGCCGTCGCGCACCCGCAGTGCCGCCAGCCTGGTCTTCTGCCGCAGCGTGAAGTGCACGAGCGCGGTCTTGTCGATGCGTTCGAGGGTGGCCGCCAGCAGTTGATAGGCCTTGGGCGTGGCCGAATCCGGTTCGAGGTAGTAGCTCTTGTCGAACAGGACGGGGTCGATCTGCTCGGACGGCACGAATTCCAGCACCGGGATTTCATGTTTCTCCGCCGCGGGGAGTTTCGCGAAATCGGCGTCGGTGAGGACGACCTGGTCGCCGTCGGGGGAGACGTAGGCCTTGTCGATGTCGGAATACTGGACCGAATTGCCGCACGCCTGGCAGACACGGTCGTATTTGATCCGGCCGCCGTCCTTGGCGTGGACCTGATGGAACCGGATATCGTGGTCCTCGGTCGCGGTATAGACCTTGACCGGGACATTGACCAGCCCGAAGGCGATCGAGCCTTTCCAGATCGATCTCATTTCCCCATAATTGCCGAAATGTCGCGCGGGGGCGAGGCAACGCCGCAGAACCGGTGCCCGTCCGTGACGCGGCGGTGCTTGACAACGTTGCGTCTGATCCAATGACCGGGTGGACGCCGAGCTGATCATCTGCGGACTCGGCCCGGCGGGCCGGGCGGTGGCCCATCGCGCGCTGGCCCGCGGCCTGGCCGTCACGGTGATCGACCCGCATCCGGACAGGGTGTGGACGCCGACCTATGCCGCCTGGGCGGACGAACTGCCGGACTGGCTCGATCCGGCCGTCGTCGCCGCGGACGTCGACGGGCCGACGGCGTGGGCCGTCCGGGAGCACCGGATCGACCGCACCTACCAGGTCCTCGACACCGCGGGATTACAACGGTCGCTGACCCTCGATGGAGCGGAGGTGATCGCCGACCGGGTCGTCGACCTGGACGCGGGCTCGGTGCGCACGGCGAGCGGATCGACCCGCACCGGCCGGGTGATCGACGCACGCGGCCTGGCCAGGTCACCGCGCCGCGCCGAGCAGACCGCGTACGGCATGGTTCTGCCACGGGAAACCCTCGACCAGGCGACCTTGTTCATGGACTGGCGCCGGGACAACGGTGCGGACCCGGACGATCCGGCCTCGTTCCTCTACGTCGTCCCACTCGGCGCAGACATGATGCTGTTCGAGGAAACCTGTCTCGCGGGCCGCCCCGCCCTCGGCCCCGATGTCCTGCGACACCGCCTGGAACACCGCCTGCGGGCACGCGGCATCCCCTTCACCGGTGCGGAACCGGTTGAGCGGGTGCGGTTCCCGGTGCAAGGTGGCAAGCCCGGCCATGGCCGATTCGGGGCGGCCGGTGGCCTGACCCATCCCGCCACCGGTTATAGCGTCGCCGCCTCACTGAGCGCGGCCGACCGCGTCGCCATGGGCACGACGCCGTGGACGGTGCAGGCGCGCACCGTGGCCGCCCTGCGCCGGGCTGGTTTGCGGGCACTGCTGGCCATCCCGCCGCGCGATGTCGCCGTCTTCTTCGACGCGTTCTTCGATCTGCCCGCCCCGCTGCAACGGTCCTACCTGTCCGGACACGACGACTTACGGGGCACACTCGCGGCAATGCGCGCGCTGTTCGCCGCGCTGCCCCCGCGACTGCGCCGTGTCATCGCGACGTCGGTAGCGGGAATCGGCCCGGCACCGGCCGGGGTGTAGCCGACCGGTCGCTGACCGGGAATCGAAGGGTGTGCGCGGGGTCACCCCGAGGCCCGGCGGCGCCGCCACGAAGTTGCTACCATCGCTGCGCGAACGCGCCCACCCGCCAACAGGATCGGGCCGGCGAGGCGGACCGGCCGGAAACACCCGAGCCCCCGCACGTCGACGTGCGTGCCGCACAGTTGCGTGACGAGTTAGGGGAATATCCGGTGTTCGAATTCACCAAGCGGCGCAGCTGCTGGGTGCTCGGCGTTTTCGCAGTGCTCGCGCTGGTGCTCGGCGCACTCGGCGCCACGCTGTTCGAGCGGGTGGAGGGCGGCGGATACACCGACCCGGGCAGCGAATCCAGCAGAGCACTCGAGGTGCTGCGCGCGGAGTTCGGGCAGGCGCCGCCGAACCTGCTGCTGCTCGTGGAGACCGAGTCCTCGGTCGAGGACCCCGAATCCACCGCGGCGGCAACGGCACTGGTGGCCAACCTGCAGGAGCGCGACGGCGTCACCGACGTGGTGTCCTACTGGACCACCCACCAGCCCGCGCTGCGCAGCGTCGACGGCAAGCAGGGCCTGATCGTGGCCAGCGTGCTCGGCAGCGAACGCGAGATCGACCAGCGTGTCGCCGCGATCGCCGCCGACCTGACCGGGACGCAAGGCACCCTGCAGGTCAGGGCCGGTGGCTTCGCGATGCTCATGCACGAGACCGTCGAGCAGAGCAAGACCGATATCGCCAAGGGCGAGGCCATCGCGTTCCCGCTCACCCTGATCGCGCTGCTGTTCGTCTTCGGCGGCCTGGTCGCGGCGAGCCTGCCGCTGCTGGTCGCGCTCGGCACCGTGCTGGCGACGATGGGCGCGCTGTGGCTGCTGACGGTGTTCACCCCGCTGTCGGTCTCCGCGACGAACGTGGCCACCCTGCTCGGCCTCGGCCTCGCGATCGATTACAGCCTGCTGATCGTCAACCGCTATCGCGACGAACTGTCCGAGGGCCGCACCCCGGCAGGCGCGGTGGCGACCACCCTGCGCACCGCGGGCCGCACCGTCGCGTTCTCGGCGCTGACCGTCGCCGTCGCGCTCGCCGGACTGCTGTTCTTCCCGCTGCTCGCGATCCGGTCCATGGGTTACGCGGGCATCCTCGTCGCGGCACTGGCGGCCCTGGTCTCCCTGACCGTGCTGCCCGCGGCGCTGCTGCTGCTCGGCACGCGAATCGACAAGGGCCAGCTAGGATGGTGGTTCCTGCGGGCGCCGCGCCCCGCGCCGGGTGAGGGTGCGTGGCACAAGCTCGCCACCGCGGTGATGCGCAAGCCGATCCCGATCGGGCTGGCCGTGACCGCGCTGCTGCTGCTCCTCGGCGCACCGTTCCTCGGCGTCAAGCTCGGCTTCCCGGACGAGCGCACCCTGCCGGAGTCGATGAACTCCCGCCAGGTCACCGAGATCGTGCAGCGCGACTTCGGCGAGAGCGACC
Organism: Nocardia sp. NPDC058497; assembly: GCF_042720195.1. Taxonomy (NCBI): domain Bacteria; kingdom Bacillati; phylum Actinomycetota; class Actinomycetes; order Mycobacteriales; family Nocardiaceae; genus Nocardia; species Nocardia sp. NPDC058497. Next base: position 5,107 of record NZ_JBHXMY010000356.1, read on the forward strand.
AGAACACCCTCGTCGCGGTCCTGCCCGAGAGCGCGTACAGCGCAACGGGCATCGACTCCATCGCCCGCGACCTGTCCGACCTCGACCATGTCCGCCGCGTCGACACCGCCACCGGCAGCTACGCCCAGGGCGGTCTGCTGACCGCCTCCACCGCGGCGAACGCCCGCTTCCGGGCCGACCGGGCCGTCTACCTGTCGATCGGGCCCACCACCTCCGACAGCGACGCGCTGGCCGGGCTGGTCGAGCAGGTGCGCGCGGTGCAGACCCCCAGCGAGCTGCTGGTCGGCGGCGTCGCCGCGGCCAATGCCGACTCCATCGCCGCCATCGAGGACGAATTGCCCTGGGCGCTCGGCTTCGTTGTGCTCGTGATGCTGGTGGTGCTGTTCGCCCTCACCGGCAGCGTGGTGCTGCCCGTGCTGGCGGTGGTCCTCAGCGCGTTGAGCCTCACGGCGACCTTCGGCGCGCTGGTGTGGATCTTCCAGGACGGCCATCTGTCCGGGCTGTTCGGTTTCACCGTCACCGGCGACCTGTCCGCCACCGTGCCGGTCATGCTGTTCGCCGCCGCCTTCGGTCTCGCGATGGACTACCAGGTGTTCCTGCTCGCGCGGATCCGCGAGGAATACGACCGCACCGGCAAGAACGAGACCGCCGTCGCGGTGGGGCTGGAACGGATCGGGCGCATCGTCACCGCGGCCGCGATCCTCATCTCGCTGGTGTTCCTCGGCTTCCTCGCCTCCGACATCACCTTCATGAAGGCGTTCGGGATCGGCCTGCCGCTGGCGGTGATCGTCGACGCCACCCTGGTGCGCGGGTTCCTGCTGCCCGCCGCGATGAAGGTGCTCGGCGACGCGAACTGGTACGCGCCGGACTTCCTGCGCCGCCTGCACGATCGCTGGGGCCTGGACGAGAGCGGTGCGGGCCGGTCGATGAATCGCGATGTCCCGGTGCGGGATCCGCTCGGTGTCACCACCGGCAAGCCGGTGACCACGGACGTGGAGATCGTCGTCAACGATCCGCTCGCGCGGGCGGAGGCGGCACGGGCCAAGGAAGACCTGGCCGCCGCGGGTCGTACCGAGACCACGGACTGACCCGCGAGGTCTGTCGAGAGCTGTTGGGCGACACCGGTTCTACCCGGACCGGTGT
>NZ_JBHXMY010000357.1:0-6213 GCF_042720195.1 Nocardia sp. NPDC058497
CACGGCCGCGGGCGCTGTCGGTGGTGCCTTGCTCGGCGTCGCCGCGGGCGCGGCGGGAGGGGGCGGGTGGGGGGCCCCCCCCCCCGCGCCCCGCTACGCGCCTACTCAGGCCTGCTGAGCGATCCAGTTGTGCATCCAGGTGATGGCGGTCTGGCCGCCGCCAACGGAGTAGCTGCCGTACAGCGTGTGCGCCTGCGAACGGTAGAACCGCTCCAGGTCCTTGGCCCGCTGCTGGTTGGCCGCGTCCGAGAGCTGCGCCTGCAGCGTCGGCACGCCACCGTGCGCCATCAGGTCGTTCATGATTGCGCCCGCCTCGATCTGGTAGCGCCACAGGTTGGCCGGGTTGGCGTCCGAGCTCTGCGCCAGGAAGCCGGCGAAACGGGTGACGAAGTCGTCGGTGGCGGTGGCGCAGTACAGGTCGTCGACCGCGCAGATGGTCCGCACCCGGTCACTGATCCAGCCGAAGCCGCCGGGACGGGCACCGCCCGCACCCGCGCCCTGGGCGATCGGGCCGACCTGCACGTCGGTGGGCGAGCGCCGGGGATCGGAGATCAGGCCGACGGCCGCGACCTTGCCTGGCGCGATCTTGCTGACGCCGGTGCCGATCTCGGCGGCGAGGTCGCCTGCCGCGTCGGCGCCCTGGCTGTAGCCGACCAGTGCGATATCGGTGTTACCGCACGCCGCGAGCTTGGCGGTGATCAGTCCGCGGGCCGTGTCGACGGCCTGCTTCTTGGACTGACCGTAGACATCGCCTTCCCACGGGAAGGCGGTGGCGGCGTAGGTGACGTAGTCGACGTCGGTGTTGCGGGGCAGGCCTCTGGTGACACCGGCGAGCATGCCGGGGCCAGGGGCCTTGTCGTGGCCGGTTTCCCAGGTACCCGGGATCGCCACGACGTACAAACTCGGGCAGCCCGGCGCCGCCGCGGCGCTCGTGCTGCCGGCCATGATGCCGGTGGTCATCGCCGCGGCAGCACCCAGCGCCGCTACAACTTTCTTCAACTGCATTTCGCTCCAGTTCAACGTTGCTCGATGCAGAGCAAACCCCGTCAAGTTGCTGTCAAGATGGGTGAACTCGGCAGATGGGCCGTCGTGCGCAACGACCTGACGCTCCTCACCCAGTCCTCGCCGCGAATCACAATAGGCGCACGGCCGCGCTCGTGCCACACGACCCGGCGAGCGTGTCTGATTTCCGACAGTCTGCCGACGATCTCATGACGCGGCACCGATTAATCCCGCGTGGCAGTCTCGTCTACACAGACAACCGAGAACGAGAGAGAAGAGGAAATCATGGGCAAGATCGTTGTGGCAGAGTTCGTTTCGGCCGACGGTGTCATCGAGAACCCGGTCTGGACCGCGCCGTACTGGAACGATCGGATCGGCGATTTCAAGAATCCCGAGATCTTCGACGCCGACGCGCTGCTGCTCGGCCGCACCACCTACGAGGGCTTCGCGGCGGCCTGGCCCGAGCACCCCGAGGCCGGCGAGTACAAGGACCGGATCAACGCCATGCCCAAGTACGTGGCCACCACGACGGCGACCGAGCTGGAATGGAACGCCACCCGCATCGAGGGCGACCTCGCGGAGGCGATCGGAAAGCTGCGCGCCGAGCAGGATCTGGTGGTCTTCGGCAGCGGCACCCTGGTCGACTTCCTGCGTGCCAACAACCTCGTCGACGAATACCGCCTCGTCGTCTACCCCGTGCACCTGGGCAAGGGGCTGCGCCTGTTCAACGATGTCGACACCCAGGCGACGCTCGAGCTGACCAGCTCGGAGACGCTTGACAACGGTGTGCAGCTCAACATCCTCACCGTCACGGCCAACGAACTGGCGTGACGGGCGCGGTGGGATGTCGGCGGCCACCCGAGTCGCCGACATATCCACGGCCCGACGTTCTCACACCTCCAGGTCTTCTTCGATGCCCTTGAGCCGGTGGCGGGCCATGGCCAGATTGGACCGGGCCCGGTCGAGAGCCAGGTAGAGGAACAGACCCTTCGACTTGCGCCCGGTCATCGGCCGGATGACGTGATACTGGCTGCCCAGGGTGATGAGGATGTCCTCGATGTCCTCGTTGATGCCGAGCTGCTCGATGGTGCGCATCTTCGCGCGGACCACCTCGGTATTGCCCGCCGCGGCGACCTGCAGGTCCAATGCCTTGCTGCTGCTGAGCATGCCGAGCGCCATGCCGCTGCTGTAGTCGACGACCGCGGCGCCGATCGCACCGTCGATCACCATCATGTCTTTCAGAGCCAGGTCCATATTCGACATGTCGTGCCTTTCATTCGGTTTCTTGATGGGGGTGCGCCGCCGCCAGATATTCGGCGATGGCGCGAGCCGCCGGCCGCGACTCCAGATGGAGCCGGCCGACGTTCACTTCGGGGCCGGCGAGCACGGTCAGCGAGGTGTAGCCGGCGGCGTAGATGACCACCTGCCCCTCGGTGCCGAGCACGACGACCTCGTTGAACCCGCCGCCGTGGGCGGTGGTCGCCAGCCGATACGACAGCGACAACTGCGCGGCGGCCATCGCAGCCATGCCGGCGGGTTCGATATGCGGGGGTAGGTCGTGTTCGATGAGCAACCCGTCGCTGGACGCGACCACCGAGCCGGTGAGGCGGGGTACCCGCTCCCGCAACGACTTCAGTTCGGCCAACACCGCCGTGTTGCGTTCGGGCACGGGCATCGCCACCTTCGTCAACCTTCCCCTCCATTCACCGAGCAGCTTCTTCCGCACGGTCACGCAAGCTCCTCCAACGCCGCCCTGAGCCGGATGAGTAGATCGCGGTCCACCTGCTGCCAGCGCTCGGGCTCATACGGTGCTGTGCCGGGGTGGTTTCCGCGGCGCCGGGCGGGTGCGGTCGCTTCCTCGTCGACCGTGTGCCGACCGGATCTTTCGTTCGCTCCCTGCATCGGGTGCTGGGAACGAACGGTCCCCGCGGCGAGGGCGGACGGGATCCGCCTCGGTAACGCGGGTACGCCTGTTGTCGGTGCCGGACGCCGGTGTCGGGCGGTGTCGTCGGCGGGCTGCGGGGCCAGCGCCAGGTGGCGGCCCGTCGGCCGCGTCTGCGTCGAATCGGCCGCGCCGACGTCGTGGGTCTGGGGCAGAACGGCTGTGGTGATGTCGGGGAGCAGATCCGCCGCGGTGCGGTCGGGCTCCTGGATCAGGCCCGCCTTGGTGAGGTCGCGGACCGCGACGAGGCAGCCGTAGGTGGTGCGGCCCAGGTCGCGGGCGATCTCGGCGATGCTGCGGCGTTCGTCGGGGGGGGGGGGGGGGCGGGGCCGCGGCCCCCCCCCCCCCCGCTCCCCCTCCCCGACGCGGGCCTGGACGCGGCGATCACCCTCAACACCATCTACTTCCTCGACGACCTGCCCGCCGCCTGCGCCGAGCTGGCCCGCGTCCTACGCCCCGGTGGTACCGCGGTGATCGGCATCGGCGACCCCGAGGCGATGGCCAAGATGCCGTTCACCCCTTATGGATTCACGTTGCGTCCGGTCGCCGACGTCATCGCGGCCCTGTCCGGCGCGGGCCTGGCCGTCGAACAGCGGACGCTACCGAACCCGCCGATCCCCTACCACCTGCTGATCGCCCGCAGGGGCTGATCTCCGTCGCACAACAATCGGCGCTTTCGGCTGCCCAGAGGCTTGACCGACCGGTCGGTCATGGCTAGCGTCGACGCATGGGACTTCCCGAGAAGCTGACCGTCCCGACTCCCTTCGGTGACATCGCGGTTCAGCTGCGCGGCCGATCGCCGGACGAGGCGCCGGGATTGCTGCTGCTGCACGCGAATCCGGGTGACCATCGCGACTTCGACGAGATCGTGCCCACGCTGGCGCCCGACTGGGCGATCGCCGCGGTCGACTGGCCCGGATACGGCGCGTCGACCGTCCGCGATCCGGAGCTGATCACCATCGATGCGCTCGCGGAGGTGACTGTTCGGGTCGTCGATGCGTTGTCCCGGTACGGATTCGGCGCGTTCACGGTGATGGGTAACAGCGCGGGTGGGTATGCCGCCGTGCGGTTGGCCGAGCGCGCGCCGGATCGGGTGCGTGGGCTCGTGCTCGTGCAGCCGGCGGGGTTCGCGCCGCGAAATGCGTTGACCAGGGCGTTCTTCCGTGTCGTCGCCCGCCCTGCCGTCGCCCGCCGGTTCGTCGTGCCGAACGCGCGGATGTATCTGGGTCCGCTCGATCGCGGCGGCGTGCGTGCCGTCTTCGACCGGGCGCGGGCGATACCCGGCGATCCGGTCCGCCTCGCCGTCTATCGCAGTCTCTGGCGCAGCTTCGACGATCCGCGATTCGACCTGCCGGCGGGCGGACCTCTGCTGCCCGCTGTGCCGGTTCAGGTGGTGTGGGGCCGCAACGACCCGTCGAATCCGTGGATCATGAACCGTCGCGGCGTCGCCGCAGCACTGCCGCACGCGGAGGTGAAGGTCATCGCCACCCGGCACGAGCCGTTCACCGAGGCCCCGGGCTTGTTCCTCGAGACGGTGCGGGATTTCCTGACGGCCCGTGCTGGAATGCGACCATGAGATCCGCCGAGCCGGGACGGCGCGCGCTGCTGGAGGCCGGCCGCGCCCTGCTGTCCACCGAGGACCTGACCAAGCTGTCGGTCAACGCGATCGCCGCGCGGGCGAAGATGGCGAAGGGCAGATTCTATCAACACTGGCCGAGCCGCGAGGCCTACTTCGTCGCCCTGCATCGCGCCTTCCACGATCACCTCGACGACCTGGTGTCCGCCGTGGTCGCCGACCTCCCGCCCGGCGAGTCCCGCCTCATCGCGGGCATCACCGCCTACCTCGACGGCTGCCTCGCCGACCCCGCGACAAAAGGCCTGCTGGTACAGGCACGCACCGACGCGGGCCTCGGCACCGAAGTAGCAGCCCGCAACGCCACCGCCGCCGCTCTCCTCACCACCGACCTCATCGCCATCGGGTGGCCCGACCCGGACCCCGTCGCCGTCCTGCTGGTCGCCGCGATCGCCGAGACCGCACTCCAGGAACTCGACGCGTCCGCCCCGCGCCCCGACCTGCGCCAGGCGCTCGTCCGCCTGGTCGACCGCAGAAACGACTAGAGGCCCGATCCTGGTGGATCGAGCCTCTAGTCTTTGTGGGCGAAGGGGGACTTGAACCCCCACGTCCTTACGGACACTGGCACCTGAAGCCAGCGCGTCTGCCATTCCGCCACTCGCCCGAGCGACTGGAAAAATCTAACATGTCCCGCGGCCGAAAATAAAATCGTATCTCTGACCTGCGATGATGCGAGCGGATTCGGCTCGGGAACCGGGTCGCTCCGCCGGGAGTTACAGGGTTGGAGGATCGTGGATATCATGCAAGGAACGTGGTCGGGTCCGGACACGCCGTAACCAGCGTGTCGACCTGGTCGGACACGCGCACCGAAGGGAGGGCTGTGATGGGCATCGTGTCGAGATTCGAGCGTCGCCTGCAGGGCGCCGTCGGTGACGTGTTCGCGAGGGTGTTCGGCGGCAGCGTCGTTCCCCAGGAGGTGGAGGCCGCGCTGCAGCGCGAAGCCGCAGATCAGGTGCAGGATCTCGGCGGCGGGCACAAGCTCGCGCCGAACAGTTACGTGATCACGATCAACGAATCCGATCACGGAAAGCTCGACGCCGATCACGACCTCACGACCAAGGCGTTCGCCAAACATCTGCAGGATTACATCCGCGAGCAGGGCTGGCAGACCTACGGCGAAGTACACGTGGCGTTCGAGGCATCACCTACGCTGCACACCGGAATGTTCAGAGCGAGCGGCCGCGTCGACCCCGACGCCGGTCGCGGGACCGCCCCACCTCGCCCCGAACCGCCACAACGACCCGCACACCCGCAACCAGGAGCTGGCCCCATGACGCACAACTCAGGCTACGAGCCAAGCCGAGAGCCCGCGGAGTCCGATCCACGCAACCGCGGGTACGCACCGCCGCCCGCCGCACGTGGTGCCACTCCCGGCGCCTACCCCGACGAATACGGCCAGCAGGGCGGCTACGGCGCCCAGCCCGGCTACGGCGATGCCGCGTACGGCCAGCAGGGTGGCGAATACCAGAACGGGTACGACCAGCAGGGCGGCGCGCAGTCCGGCTACGGCCAGCAGGGCGGCTACGGTGCCCAGCCCGGCTACGGCGAGCAGGGCTATGACCAGCAGGGTGGCTACGGCCAGCAGGCCTACAGCCAGCAGGGCGGCTACGGCGGCCAGCAGGGCTATGCCGAACCC
>NZ_JBHXMY010000358.1:0-6202 GCF_042720195.1 Nocardia sp. NPDC058497
GAGACAGGTACGTTTACCGGAACGTCGACGTCGAGAAGTTCCCGCAGCAACGTCGAATACGACAGGGCTGCCAGCGAATCCCCACCCAGATCACCGAACCGCGCATCCGGGCGCAGGTCCGAGGCCGCGCAGCCGAGCACCGCTCGCGCGGCCCGAGCGACCGTGTCGAACAGCGGAAGACCCGTAGCCTCGCGGCGCAAACTCGCCAGCTCCGCCTCCTGATCCCGCACCATCTCGTCGTACAGCGCCTCCAGGCGCTCCCCGTAGTGCTGCTTCAGCTTGGGCCGCAACAACTTCCCGACACCCGAGAGCAGACCGTTGGCGATCGAGAACGGTTCGGGCTCGATCAGGAAGTCACGCGGGATCTCGTACGGCTCCAGCTCCGCGACGGCGGCGGCACGCTGCAACGACGCGCCCACCGCCGCCCGCAACCCGTCGGCCGGTGCGGCCAGCGCCGCCTCGGTCGGCACGACAACAGCCAGCAGATACGCGCGCTCACTGCTGCCGTACACATAGATCTGGCGCACCAGTTCGGCACCGGCGAAGATCGCCTCCAGTCGCGACACCGTCACGAACTCGCCCTGCGACAGCTTCAGCACATTGTTGCGGCGATCCACATAGGCCAGCCGGTCGGGTGCCAGCTCGGCGACCACATCCCCCGTACGGCAGAAACCGTCCTCGTCGAACACCTCGGCGGTGACCTCGGGACGCCGGTAATAGCCGGCGATCATGGTCGTTGTCTTCAACAGCAGTTCACCGCGCGGATACGGCTTGTCGGTGCGGAAATAGCCGAGCTCCGGCACATCGACGAGCTTGTAGTCCAGCACCGGTGGCCGCATCACCTTGGTATCGAAGATGACGCCCCCACCGGTCTCGGTGGAGCCGTACCCGTCGTGCAGCCGCAATTGCAACACCGACTCCACGAAACCGCGCAGATCCGGCGCGATCGGTGCGCTCCCGCACAGCACCGTCATCAGACGGCCACCCAGCAGCTGTTCGCGCAGTTCGGTTTTCACCTCGTCACCGAGCGCGTCCAGGTCGACGCCGGGCCGCGAACGCCGATCGACCTCGCGCCGGAACCGCTGCAGGATCATGTCGCACACCCGCGGCACCAGGAAGATCTCCGTCGGCCGCACCCGTTCGATGTCCTCGAACAGGGTCGACATATCCTGTGCCGCAGCGAAATACGCGGTCCCACCGCGGGCGAGCACACCGTTCAGAGTCAGCCGGGCGGCGATATGACTCATGGGCAGGAAATTCAGATTGATGACGGCATTCGGCCGGGCATGCTGCCACCCCGCCGCGACGAGGCGATGGGTGTACATCGCACCCTTGGGTGTACCGGTGCTGCCGGAGGTGTAGATCAGCATCGCCAGCGGATCCTCGCCCGCCGCAGGCACCGTCAGCGGTGCAGGGTCGAGCGTCCGGCCTCGGTCGACCTTCTCGTCGATGGTGTGGAGCGCGACGGTGGAGCCTGCCACAGTCAACCGCGCGCGAGCCGCGGCGAGGGCATCGCGATGATCGTCGTCGTCGGCATGATGGTCGAACACCAGCAGCGTGCGTGGTGACGCACCGGCGAGGACGGCGTCGACCGCGATCGCCAGATGCGCGGTGTCCACCGCGAACACCCGCGGCCCCGTCTCGTCCAGTATCGAGCGCAGTTGCGACAGACCCGCACCCGCCTGCAGCGGAACAGCCACCGCACCCAGATGGATCGTCGCCAGATCGAGCACGGTGTAGTCGGCGCCGGTGAAACCGAGGGTCGCGACGAAGTCGTCCGCCGCGACACCGTCGCCGTGCCAGGCAGTAGCGAGAGCTCGGGCACGTTCCCACACCTCGCGGTAGGTCAGCAGTGCGAACTCCGGCAACAGACGCCGCGTCGCGCGGCCACCCTCCGACACCAGTTCGGTGCGCCGGACTCCCAGCGCGGGCCGGTTCGCGTACGCGGTCATCACCGTCGAAACGATCTCGGCCAGCGGGAGACCGGGCGTGGTGACAGCCGCGTGGACGTCCTCGTCGGGTGTCGCCGCGCGGATCTGCGCGTCCTCGGCGTAGAGCGTCTTGATGCGGTGAGCCAGCCGGCCTGCGTCGAGATCGACGGTCATGCCTCGGTCTTCCGATCGACGGCACCCGGCAGCGAGATCCGAACACCTTGCCACGCTTCCCGTTTCGCGGCATCCGGGTCGATCAGCACGCGGGACGGATGGTCGATGATGCAGGTCGCCCTGCGCTCGGCCGTGTAGGGCGTCCAGGTCGGCAGAGGCTTGCCGGTGGGGGCGAAACTCAGCCAGTTGTCCTGGACCAGATCCTGCACGGACCGGAACGCGCGCCGCCCACCCGCCGACGTCATCGCCCGGCCGACCGGCGTATCGACCCACCCGAACACCGGAACCAGGTCGAGCGCGTGGGTCGCGCCGAAACCGGCCAGCCGCACCGCGCGCGGCGCGAAATCGAAGCGATAGGCATACGTCGGCGCGAACCGGCTGTGGCCTTCCAGCACGGCCAGCGTCGGACGCCAGAACAGGAAATCACCACCGATGCGCACCGCGGTCCTGGCCGCGGGATAGCCGGGGTAACTCCTGATCACGCGCTGCTCGGCGCCGGGATCGCAGCGCCCGAACATCGACGTCAGCTGCTCGGGCGTATGCGGGACCGACTTCGCGAACCGCTGGAACAGCGTCGCTTCGTCCCGGTTGGTGCCGATGATCAGCGGCACCGGATGCGCACGGCCCGCGGTGATCGCATCGATCGGCGCTTCCGGCAGGAAGTCACCGTCGACCACCGGGGAGTAGGCGAAGCTGCCCGGCAGCTCACGCAGGGACCGGCCGAGCGCCCGGTCGGCCGCCCGGCACAACTCGCCCGCCGTGGCCGTGGTCAGGACACGCGCGGCGTCGGCGGGGTCGGCGCCGAGCCGGTGCAGGCAACTGCGGGCGAACCGGCGAGCTTCCTCCGGCTGTGCCGTCCAATCCGCCGGTGCGCTCTGGGCGATCGCCCGGTGGAACAAGCCGCGTGCCGCGGGCGTCGCCAGCAGCGTGATCACCGCGTTCGCGCCCGCCGATTCACCGAAGATCGTCACATTGTCGGGATCACCCCCGAACGCGGCGATATTGCGCTGCACCCACTCGAGCGCCGCGACCTGGTCGCGCAGCCCCAGATTCGACTCGAACGGCCTGTCCGCCGTGGAGAACTCGCTGAAGTCGACATAGCCCATCGCGCCGAGCCGGTAGGTCACCGACACCACCACGACATCACCGCGCACCGCCAGTCGCGCACCGGAGTACATGCTGGCCGCGCCGATGAGGTAGCCGCCGCCGTGAATGAACACCATCACCGGCCGCGGGGTCGTCGACGGTGTCGCCGGGGCGGTGACATTCAGGCTGAGACAGTCCTCGCCGGTGGGCTGCCTGGTGCGCGGCCCGGTGCGGGCGCCGTTGGGATGTTGCGTCGCGGCGAAGCCGAACTCCGTCGCCGAACGCACCCCCGTCCACGGTTGCACTGGTTGCGGGGCGCGGAACCTCAGTTCCCCGACGGGCGGGGCCGCATAGGGCAGGGCACGCCAGCTGAGGACTCGACGGCCCGCACGACCGCGCACGACTCCGTCGGCGGTCACGATCTCGGTGGACACCATGCACTCACAGTACGTGGTACCAGCGGTACCGCGCAGGCAGTTCGGTCACCTAACGGTCTGCGCGGAATAGACTGGTCCGATGGCCGGCGTCGACCCGGAAAAAGCCCCGCTCGCAGCAGGGAACGCCCAGACCATCGCCGAACTCGACTGCCTGGTCTCCACCTGCCGCGCCTGCCCTCGCCTCGTCGCCTGGCGGGAAGAGGTCGCCCGCGTGAAGCGAGCCGCCTACCGGGACGAAGAGTATTGGGCCAGGCCGGTTCCCGGCTTCGGACCCGACGATGCCGAGATCCTCGTTGTCGGCCTGGCTCCGGCCGCCAACGGCGGGAATCGCACCGGGCGGATGTTCACCGGCGACCGCAGCGGCGACGTCCTGTTCGCCGCGCTCCACGCCGTAGGCCTGGCGACCGGCGCGCACTCGGTCAGCGTCGACGACGGCATCGAACTGGTGAACACCCGATTGACCGCGCCCGTGCACTGCGCGCCACCGGAGAACAAGCCGACCAGCGAAGAACGGCACCGATGCGCGCCGTACCTGAGCCGCGAACTCGAACTGCTCCGGCGGTCGGCGAGGGTGATTGTCGTGCTCGGCGCCTTCGGGTGGCAGGCGCTGTTCACCGTCCTGGCCGAAGGCGGCTGGCACGTCCCCCGGCCGCGGCCGCGTTTCGCCCACGGCACGCAGGTCACCATCACCCATCCCGACGGACGCGCGATCACCGTCCTCGGCTGCTATCACGTGAGCCCGCACAACACTTTCACCGGACGGCTCACCCCAGCCATGCTGGAGAACGTCCTCCTGACAGCGAAGCGGATCGCCGAATCCGAACGCACCGTCGCCTAGGATCGACCGGTGCTGACTGTGTACACGATCGGCCATTCGACGCGGACCGCGGAGGAACTCATCGGTCTGCTCCATGCCTACGACGTCACGCAGCTGGTCGACATCAGGACCGTGCCGCGATCCCGGCACAATCCGCAGTTCGGCCGCCAGGAACTACCCGGCACCCTACGCGGCGCGGGCATCAACTACGTCTACCTCGCCGCACTCGGTGGCCTCCGGCACGGGCCACTCAGCGACGTCAATGCCGGCTGGCGAAATGCGTCGTTCCGCGCCTACGCCGACTACATGCAGTCACCGGAGTTCGCCACGGGCATAGACGAACTCGTCGACCTGGCGGGTTTCGCGCCGACGGCGATCATGTGTGCCGAAGCCGTGCCGTGGCGGTGTCATCGCTCGCTCGTCGGCGATGCGCTGCTGGTCCGTGGTGTGCGCGTGCTCGACATCATGTCAGCCACCCGTGCGCCGGAACATCAGCTGACGAACTTCGCCCATGTCGACGGAACCACCATCACCTACCCCGCCCCTGCCGACCCCCTCCCGTCCTGAGCTTGTTTTATGCCGTTGTTTTGTGGTTAGCGGCCCAGTGTCGAGAGGGATTTTTCATTAGTAAATGCGCATATCCACGTATCGATATGTTTAACTGCCGTTCCATCGGCCGGGTCACCCGAGTGCTCGAGCCTCTCGGTACCAACGACTCATTGCAAGTCACTCGCTTCCCTGACCCACGATCGCTGCGCACCGCACCCCTCCCCGGCGCTGAGTGCCCGCCGCCCACTACCCCACTCCCCCAGGGATTCTGGCCGGTGCAGCTCACCACTGGGTGATCAGTGTTGTGATGTACCACGTGTGAATCCGGCGGCCTGGGTGGTTTCGTCGGCTACCCGAACGCCGTAGTGATAGGCCAGTTCTCCGCCGAGGTAGCCGGAGACACCCAGAACGGCCAGGCTCACCGCCGACAGCGCCAGCTGACCGGCAGTGACCGGCGCGTCCGAGTATGACAATCTCCACCAGAAACCGGCCGCGAAGGCGATCGTCACGACCAGGTTCAGTCCCATATGGACCAGGCCCGTACGGAACGCGGGCGTGCCGGTCGGAATCGCCAGCAGATCCAGCACACCGACCGCGGCGGCGACCAGCGCACCGAGCACACCGATGGCGATCAACCAGCGTGCGCCCTGAGCCAGGAACGCGGGATCATCCACGATGTGGGAACCCACGTCGAAGATCAGACTCGCCACCCATGCTCCGATCGGGACGGTGACCAGGATCGGATGGAACGGGTGACCATACGGGCCCGCGAGAACCGCGTTGACCGGCCGCTTGGCCTGTCCTGAATCAGCGTTCACAACAAACCTCCGTGGCGTTCTGTGATCACATCATCGGCATGCCGGGAATCATGTTCAACAGCCCCATGAACATGTTCATCATCTGCATGCACATCTCGGGCATCATCATCACGATCACCTCCTCCCACACCAAATCCAACCCACCTTCGCCCTACCCCGAATCGGTGCGATCATGCACCGCGCATCGCCTCTATGAGGCGGTTCCCGACGGGTCGCGAGCTTCGAGGGGCATGGTGGCCGGTCCGTGGATGACGGTTCCGTCGACGCTGAACCGGGACCCGTGGCAGGGGCATTCCCACGCTCGCTCGGCGTCGTTGAACGCGACGATGCAGCCGAGGTGGGTGCAGGTCGCCGAGACCGCGTGCACGACCCCACCCCCAACGCGGTACA